>JBMYOR010000061.1:0-3097 GCA_049599535.1 Bacteroidia bacterium
CGGCTCGAGCGGGATTTACCAAAAGCTGCATAAGTATTCATATAGCAGTGTTTTCTGGTTTAAAATTTAAATCCGTTAACACGAATTCAGATTAAAAAGTTAAAATAGCTATTATTTGGCTCGTTTTATTAGTCGAACTCAGGTTTGTAGTTTTTACAATATAATATCGAAAGCCTTGTTCATATTCAATTAAAGTCTCTTCAACTTGACCTATAAATGGTTCGTAAAGTAAAGGTTTCACTGACAAATAGATTTGATTTGTCAAACGTTCAGCTACAGTTTTACTCGCTTTTATTCTGTAGTAGTTGTAAATACTTTTGAGCCTATTCTGAGCGAATTCTGTCCAAACTACCCTAAACTCCATCCCTTTATAATCTCCCCGAATTCTTCATTTGATACAAAACGCCCTTGCTCGTAATCATTTATCGATTGATTAATTCCTGCTTTTAATTCTTCTATTGTCATTGGCTCATTATCCGCGTCATCGTCAATAAAGACACCTTCCTTTCGGAGCAGTTTTTCAACCTTTTCAAGTACCTCAACTTTATCTGACTTTATCAATGCCTTAATAATGGCAAACATTTTAGATTCTTTTGATGCGAATTCCATGTTGTCGAATTTAAAAAAGTAAATCCATTTATCTCAATTCAAAAGCCTTTTTAGGCTCTAATTTTGAATAAAGACAGCTTTTTGAACTTGTATATTGATATTGATGGCGTTTTACTTACAAAGTCTTTACGCATACCAAAAAACGGTATTGAATTCCTTGAGTATTGTGTTAACAATTTCAACTGCTATTGGCTTACTACGCATTGCAGACATAATGAAAATAATGCCGTAAAATATTTACTACAAGCTTATCCAATTGAACTTAAAAGCTCTCTTGAATTGATTAAACCCACAAATTGGGACTCCTTAAAAACTGAAGGAATTGATTTTACAAAGCCATTTTATTGGCTTGATGATTACCCAATGCAATCGGAGCTTAGGGAATTAGAAAAACACAATGTGATGGACGCTATGATAAAAGTGGATTTATCAAAATCACTTGAACTTAAACGCATTATTTCCATTTTAACAGCAGCCTAACAACAAAATCAATGCTTAAAAAATGGCTTAAATACACTTTCTTAATCTTGACCTTTCTTATTGTGGCTATGTACTTTACAAAGCCGAGTAGCGAGAAGGTAATTCAAAATGTTTCTACTCAGGTGCCCGCTAATTCTAGGATTGAGCTTTACTCTGAAAGGGATTACTTTTTATTTAATTCCATTCAAATTGAAGTGCAAGAACCCGGTAATATGTTCGTAACAAGTAACTCCTATATCTTAACCTACATGGGTGTTTTGGGTCAAACCATAGACTTAAGCGAGCAATTCAAATAGCTTTTGAAAGTATAAATGAAGTAATTTCATTGACTTACTGTATTTTGCCATTTTCAATTAACTATGGATTTAAGCTACAACCCCAATTATGCTTCTATTCCGCAATTGCGAGAGAAAGCACGTAAGCGTATTCCTCGCTTCGCATTTGAGTACATGGATGGAGGTTGTAATAATGAAGTAAACCTTCACCGAAACACTTCAGAAATTCGTGAAATTCAACTAAAGCCTTATTACTTAAGAAGCTTCAAGGGTTCTTCTTTGAAAACCAAATTGTTTGGTGTTGAGTATGATGCACCTTTTGGAATATCACCCATTGGCTTGCAAGGCTTAATGTGGCCTAAGGCTACTGAGATTTTGGCGAAAGCGGCTTTTGAACATAACATCCCATTCATATTAAGCACGGTTGCCACGGCTGACATTGAAACCGTTGCTGAAATAACCGAAGGAAAGGCTTGGTTTCAACTCTATCATCCAAAAGAAGATGATCTTAGAGATAAGCTTTTGGCAAGAGCCGAAGCAGCTGGAATAAAAACATTGGTGGTTTTGGCTGATGTTCCCACTTTTGGTTACCGTCCAAAAGAGATTAGAAACGGCCTTTCTATTCCACCTAAAATGACCCTTTCAAACATTAGACAAATACTTGGTTCGCCTAATTGGGCTTTGCAAACCCTTATAGCTGGACAGCCACAGTTCGCCACCATGAAGCCCTACATACCAAAAGGGCTTAGTTTAAAGCACCTCGGCCTTTTCATGAATAAAACCTTTAATGGCCGATTGAATGAAGAAAAAGTAAAAGCCCTTCGGGACAAATGGAAAGGCAATTTGGTAATAAAAGGAGTGGCAACACTTGAAGATGCTCAAAAATCAATTGACTGGGGGTTAGATGGAATTATAGTTTCAAACCACGGCGGTAGGCAGCTCGATTCGGGTGAATCTACCATTAAGCCTTTAACTCGAATCGCCAAAGAATTTGCAGATAAAACCACCATAATGATGGATAGCGGCATGCGCTCTGGACCTGACATAGCCAATACCTTGGCAAGTGGAGCGGAGTTCACCTTTATGGGCAGACCTTTTATGTATGGGGTTTCTGCACTTGGTAAAAAAGGTGGTCAGCATACCATTTCTATTCTTAAAATTCAACTACAACAAGTGTTAGATCAGCTTTGCTGTGAACGCATTGCACACTTGCCAAATCATTTAGCCTAAATATTATGAGCAAGACCCAAAAAGTAAGAGAATACGAGAGAAGTAGAGTTCCTAAGTCAAAACTTAGAGATTGGAAAAGCTTTTTGGGAATGTATGCCGGTGAGCATGCCGCAGGCACTGAGTTTATGATAGGCCCTTTGTTCTTAACTGCGGGTGTTAGTGCTTTTGATCTGATTGTTGGTTTGCTTTTAGGGAACTTGTTAGCAGTATTAAGCTGGCGTTTTCTTACGGCTGAAGTAGCAGTTAAAAATAGACTCACATTATATTTTCAACTCGAAAAAATTACTGGTCCTGGTTTGGTTAAAATATATGACTTGGCCAATGGTGTTTTGTTCTGTTTTCTGGCAGGCGCAATGATTACCGTTTCGGCCACGGCAGTTGGGCTCCCTTTTGATATGCCAATGCCTGCTCTTGATGATACCATGCCAAATGGCTCACTTTGGATTATTATAGTTTTGGCAATTGGAGCGGTAATTACCATTATAGCAGCACGCGGATATGCA
>JBMYOR010000061.1:3107-10149 GCA_049599535.1 Bacteroidia bacterium
TATAATAGTAATTGCATTTATTGCTTGTGGAGTTGTCGCATTGAGTCAATTAGGTGTTTCTTCCTTTTCTGATTTTTGGAACATTTGGGGCGAAGGTTCTGAACCATTTCCGGGCCAAATAAAATTCACCTTTTGGCATGTTGTAATCTGGAGTTGGTTTTGCAATGCTGCCATGCACATTGGCATGTCGGACCTTTCAGTTTTGCGCTTTGCCAAATCGGCCAAAAGCGGCTGGACCACTGCCGCAGGTATGTATGTAGGACATTATGTGGCTTGGATTGCTGCGGCCTTGCTCTATGCCGTTTACCTAAAAACCCCAGAAGCTCAGGCATACTTGAATGATGGAAGTGCACCACCCGTGGCTCCTGGCCCCCTAGCCTATAATGCCATTGGCGTTTGGGGAATGATTACCGTGGTGCTTGCAGGCTGGACAACTGCCAACCCCACCATATACCGAGCAGGCTTGGCTTTTCAAGCTATGATTCCTCGTTCTTCAAGATTTTGGATGACCGTACTAGCTGGAGCCGTTGCTACGGTAGCAGGAATTTTTCCGGCATTTGCCATGCAACTATTAGATTTTGTTGCTCTATATGGCTTTACATTGGCGCCCGTGGGCGCGGTAATTGTGTTTGAACACTTTTTTGCCGATAGATTTAAAGTGATTAAAAACTACGCAGAAAAGAGTGGAATTAAGTTCAATTGGGTTGTGCTTGCCGCTTGGACAATTAGTTTTGGTATGTTCTACGCCATTTCAATTACACAAGATGTGTTCTTAAGCTTCTTAACCTTACCTGCTTTTTTGGTTTGTGGATTTTTGCATTTGTGGCTCAGTAAGGTTCTTTATGGAAAAGATAAAGCATAGTTAAGCTACTCCGCTTCTTGCACCCTCAACCCCACGTGACTCACCGCGGGCACAATTTGCTCACGCATATCGTGCTGAAGGGTAAAAGCAAAAGTTCCCTTAGTTGGGAAAACAAATTTTTGCCTTACTCTAATCTCATGCGTAATGTTTGTCCCCAAACCATTACCCAGCCATTTTCCGTCAGGTTGAGCTAATTTCAGTTCCATTCGCTGCTGTGTTACATCACCTTCATCTGGCGGGTAGGTATACAACATAAGCCACAAATTAGAATACGGATAATCATTTGTATGCCTAAGGTTTACGTAAATATCATAAGCCTTACCAATATCATCTACTTCAACCTCAAAGGTTATGGGTTCTACATATTTCCAACCTTTATTATCAATCTCAAGGTACTTCTCGTACAAAAGGCCTGCGCTACAAGATGCAAGCAGTACCAGTGCAAATGCTGAAAATAATGCAACTGAGAAACGTTTCATCGCTTAATTATTTGATGGATTTGGCTTTGAATCATTGCCTTTTCCTTCGGCACCACTATTTCGGTTTCTATTGTTACGGTTTTTGTTTCCACGAAACTTATTCTTGTTTTGCGGATTATTTGAGCGTGGCTTTTGTTCGCCAGTACGCTTGTTAGGTGGTCTTTTATCCTGTTTCTGGCGATTTTCTTTGGTTTCATCAGATTCAGGTGCCTTGCCCTTAGCATTGCTTTGTTTTCTATTTTGTTGATTTGGCCTATTGTCTCTTTTAGGTTTGCCTCCTGGTCTATTAGGTCGTTTTTTCTTCTTTTTAAGAGGCTTTTGTTTTCTTTCAAACCTGTCAAGATCATCAGCTATAATATCTCCGCTAATCGAAACTTCTTTCTCTACTGGTTCTTCTTCAACGCTGTACTCTTCAATATCTTCAATTACAGCAAGTTTACCTGATTTTTGCTGCTCAATAAGGTCTTTTACATCTTCAACATCAAGTGGAATAAATCGCGATGTAGGATCATCTTGTACTATAAAAAACATCACCTTACGCAAAATATCTGTTTTAACCACTTTAGCTATTCCTTTGGCGGTTTTAAAGGTTACATTATCACTCGGAAAATCTTCTAGCGCTTCTAAATATGTATCAAGTTCAAAGTTTAAACAGCACTTAAGCCTACCACATTGACCTGAAAGCTTTAAAGGGTTTAAAAATAGGTTTTGGTAACGCGCCGCGGTGGTGGGTACTGAGTTAAAATCAGTTAGCCATGTTGAACAGCACAACTCTCTACCACATGAGCCAATGCCACCAAGTCTACCGGCTTCTTGTCTCAAGCCTATTTGGCGCATTTCAACTTTTATCTTAAAGTTTTTGGCAAATACCTTTATCAATTCCCTAAAATCTACTCTTCCATCGGCAGTATAATAGAATGTAGCTTTTGTATTATCGCCCTGAAACTCAACGTCGCTAATTTTCATCTGAAGCTTTAGTTGCCGTGCGTATTCCCTTGATTTCATCATGGTTACATACTCACGCCCCTTTGCTTCTCTGTACTTTTCAATATCTTTCTCTGTGGCTACTCGGTATACTTTTTTAATGTCTTGGGCATCTTCTTTTACATTATATTTTTTCATTTGCACCTTTACCAAAGGTCCTACTAATGATACAGTGCCTACATCATGACCGCCCATTTGCGCTTCTACCACAAGTTTTTGACCCATTTCAATAGCTAGGTTATTTACGTTGCGATAAAACCCTTTGCGAGTACCTTTAAATCTTACCTCAACTAAAGGGTGCCTTACTACATCATCTACATAGTAAACATTTGATAACCAATCATATACATCGAGCATATTGCCGCACCCAGTACTGCAAGAGCCATTATTATTACATCCGGCTGGTAAGCCAACTTTATTTGAACTACATGATCCACATGCCATGAAAATCTATATTTATCTTTAAGAAATTGTCTCATTGTTTGCAAGTTTAAACAGCCGTGAGAGACTATTTTAGATTCTTGCTAATATACAAAGATAGGTCATAGAGCACTATCTTTAAATTGGCGTTTCGCTCTATTAAATAGTGCACCCTATTAATCTCATTTACAATCGAAATCACTCCATCTTGATTAATATTCGGCGCAAATTTTTCATTAATCCAATCAAACTCATCGCCCATAAGTTTAGATAAACCGCTTATTCCTTGCTTTAAAAGCAAACTTTCTCTAAAAACACCCAAACTGTAAATTAAAAAATTCTTCAAATTTTCTTTTCCCCAGCCCGAAGCATTATTACTCCAACCTATAAGTGCCGAATAATCATGCTGAAAACACAGCCGCATCCAGGCAACGTAGGTCTCAAAATAATTATCTTCTCCTGAGTTAAAAATTTCAAGTGCTCGTCTAAAAGAACCCTCTGCTAATGCGGCAGCTTGTTTGGCTTTATCTTCTTCTGCACTAAAAAATTTGGTAAGTGCGGTGGCTATTTCAGGCGCATCAATTCTAGGTATTCTTATGATCTGACATCGCGATAAAATCGTATTTAAAATTCTACTTTCATCTTCAGCCACCAAAATGAAAATGGTTTTTGGGCTTGGTTCTTCAAGTACCTTAAGCAGTACGTTGCCCTCATTACCCAAAAACTCGGGCAACCACATAATTAACACTTTGTAGCCTCCTTGATACGATTTAAGCGAAAGTTTTCTGATAATGCTACGGGCTTCGGCTACCGGTATGTTACCTTGTTTATCGCCGGTAGAAATCTTGCGCATCCACTCGGTGTAGGCAGGATAAGCAGTACCCTGTATTAGCTCTCGCCATTGCGTATAAAAATTGCTTTTAGGATCGGCACCCTCTTGTGCTGCAGAGCTTTTAGTAGCTACTATCGGAAACGAAAAATGCACATCGGGATGTATAAGCTTGTAGTTTTTTTGGCAATTACTACACACTCCACATGAATCGGTATCATTTGGGTTTTCGCAATTTAAATATTGTGCATACGCCATTGCTAGAGCCAAGCTACCATGTCCACTATCTCCTAAAAACAACTGAGCATGGTGCACTCTACCTGTTTTTACACTTTCAATAAGCTTTAACTTTAGCCCTTGCTGTCCAATTACATCTTTAAACTGCATGCTGGCAAAGATGCAAAATGCAATGGAAGCTATTTAGGCTTAGGTATAAAAATCAAATATTTAACGCTTTTCTAAACGCTTTGTACTTAATGCCGGCACTTAACTTAAAAAAGTAGCCCGAAAGACCACTGTAATTGCCTACCAATAAATGGCGCCAACCTGCACCTGCTTTAATATCGAGCCAAGTAAATACTATATAAGATGTTTGCAAACCAAACTCAATGGGCAAAATGGGCCTTTGCTCAGCCACCAACAAATCTTGCGCAGCTGTGTATGTCTTTTGAAAATTTACCCCGTAGCCAAGTGTAAAATATGTTGAAAAACTCAAATTTTGCTTTGTGTAAAAGGTAAACTCTTCGGCTATGCTGGCAAAATGAAGCTGAGCTGTTTTGTGTGTTGCCCCCATACTTTTAGGCTTGCCCAAATCAATAATGGTGCTGCTAATAACAAAAGTATTCTTAAGTCTTCTATCAAAGTTTAACCCCACCTTAAAACCATATATGGTACCAAACTCATTGTGCAAATGGGTTCTTCTATTATTAAAACCTATGGTAAGCTCAGCATCTTTTTTATAAAGCTCAAAAACATCAAATTTTATTTGAGCATTTGATGCAACTGACACAACAAAAATTAGGACTAAAAGTAAAAGCCTTTTCATATTAAAACACTTAAACCTTAAGTTCAAAAAGAATTCTATTGGGTTTTAAAAAATGCTGGTTTAGGTGGGTATTTTCTTCAGCAAAAACATATTCAAAATCATGAGCATTGGCTAGTGCCTTAAAGTTTGTAGGTTGTGGGTTTACAAAATATTCGTTGAGTTCAAATTGGGATTTTGCGCCGTTAATTCTTTTAAATATGCCCCCACCATTATTATTTACCACAATAATTTTAAAATTTTGCGGAACATATTTATGCCACAACCCATTTCGATCATAATACATTGAAAGGTCTCCAATGATTAAAAAATGGGGTCTATCATCATCTTGCGCCATACCAACAGCTGTGCTTACGCTACCATCAATACCGCTTGTGCCTCTATTGGCAAACACGGTAATTCCTTTATTTTTTAGCAAATAACCAAATTGTAAAAGGTAGCGCACTGGGGTGCTATTGCCCAAATGCAAAACGCAATCATTAGGTAAGGCTTGTAGTACTTTTTGTGCTGCGCTTAGTTCGGGGTCAATTATGGGCTTTGCTTTATACTGTTGCTCAAATACATTAAACCCCGTTTGAATTTTAGGGCTAAAACTAAACTCATTCAACTGAGCAAAAAAATCATCTACATGGCTTTTAACCATAAAGTTTATTGATGAAAACGGATCGGCCAATTGATCATGTTCAGACACATGCAAATGATGCGCCGGTGGATTTTCTCTAATAAATTGCTTTAACGATTTAGATAAAAAATGATTACCAAAAGATATAATAAAATCAGGCGCTTCTACCTTTTCGTTTTTTAGCCAAGCATCAAAAAAGTAAAGCTGACCACTTAAATGCAAGTTGCAAAGTGGATCAAAAAATAGCTGTGCTGCAGTATTTTCAGCAAACTCTTCGATTAAACTGGCATTTGGCACATCTATACACATTCCGCCAATAATCCAAACTTTTTGGCTTTGATCTATTACGGCTTTTACATCATTTAAAAACATATTGTTTAGCTGACCAAAACCTTGCTCTTTGCCAATGGCTTTAACCTCGTGGTTAGGTTCAAAGGGCTCATTACCATTGGGATAAAACGGCTCGCTAAAAGGAAAATTTAAATGCACAGGCCCTTGCCTATTGCCATAAGCTAAAATACAGGCTTCATTTGCTTTTTGTATGGCCCATTTTCGCTCATTTTGTATTTCGTAGCTATTAGGCATTTGGGTAAAACTAAGTACATGCTGCCCAAATATATTTTGCTGGTAAATAGCTTGGTTGTCGTTTTGGGCAATTAGCTCGGGTGGCCTATCGGCAGTACATACAATAAGCGGTAGTTCTTGAAAAAAAGCTTCAGCCACGGCGGGTGCGTAATTATAAACAGCCGTGCCCGATGTGCACAATAGCATAGTAGGCCTACCGCTAGATTTGGCCAAACCAAGGGCAAAATAGGCAGCGCTGCGTTCATCAACAATTTCAAAACAATCAAACTTTTGGCTTCTCAATACCGATAAGGCCAATGGGGCCGACCTTGAACCTGGCGATAAAACCACATTGGCCACACCGTGCCTATGAAAAACCTCAATTACATTGGCCAAGGTTTGGTACAATGCATTAATTTTTGTGTTGCTCATTGATGCGAAAGTAAAACCGATTTTAAAACGCTTATTTTAGCTTCGGTTTCCAGAAATTCTTTTTCAGGAATCGAATTTTGCGTAATGCCCGCCCCTGCATAAAACCTAATATGGGAATCAAAAAGCTGTGCACAACGCAAATTCACAAAAAGTTCAAATTCGTTTTCGTTTTTATACTCACCTAAAAAACCTGTGTATAGTTCGCGCTCATAGCCTTCAAAATTGATAAACCCTTTTGCCCATTTACGCGGATAACCACATACTGCAGGTGTAGGATGTAAGCCTAAAAAAAGCAGTGGCAAATCAAAAGGCTTTTGATTTACAGTACCTTTTACCACATTGAGCAAATGAGTAAGCGCTCCGGCCTTGTGCTCTACTTCATTTTTTACCTCAACATTTAGCCCAGTGGCTTCAAAGGTTTCTATAATAAAATCGGTTACAATGCCCTGCTCGTCGTGCTCTTTTTTACCAAGCTCTGTATTTTGATCAAATTTTGTACCTGCCAATGAGAAACTTTTTAAAACCGAGCTGTCTCTATGCAGATATAATTCGGGCGATGCGGTGATCCATGTACCCAAATTTTGATCGCTTACCATTGAGATAAAGGCGTTTGGATAGGCGGCACGTAGCTGATCTAGCCAATGGAAATTAAATCCACCGCAGGGTTCATCTCTGCATCTCGAAAAAACTACTTTTTCTAAATTATTGTTAGATTTAAAAGAAACAGTCAATAATGCTAAATCAACGATATATAAAGCATATAGTGATGCTAGAAGTATTATATCAGGTGAATTTTGTGCATTAACTA
>JBMYOR010000062.1:0-10110 GCA_049599535.1 Bacteroidia bacterium
ACCTACGGATTTGGTGTATTTTTGAAGCGCGAATTCGAATCGGTTAAGGATCTTTTTAAAAAGAAAAAGAATCCGATTAACGAATAAAATTGGGGGCATGCATTAAACATTTTATGATAACTACAATACCAAATAATTGACTAGAAAAAAAGGAACTGGCCCTAAGAAGGCTAAAAATAAAATAAGAAAATCGTTACTTGCTTATCTTAAAAAAAATCCTAACAAACCATTTAACTATAAGCAGTTACGCGTACAACTTGGAATTAACTCATCAACAGATCAAATACATCTCGAAAATGCCATAAGCCAACTTTTGCACGAAAAAGTGCTTGATATGGAAGGGCATTCAAGAATTAAATTTATTGGCCCACCTGAAGAACCTAAAAAAGCCCTTACTGGCACACTTGACATGGCCCGTACCGGTGTAGGTTTTGTAATGAGCGATCAATTTGACCAAGATATTTTTATACCCGCCAAACACTTAAAAGATGCCTTACCCGGCGATACCGTTGAGGTAAACATTACCAAAAAAGGCAATAATAGAAGGCCCGAAGGCACCATTGAAAAAGTGGTGAAAAGAGCACGCGATTTATATGTATGCACATTGCAAATGCACGAAAAATTTGCCTTTGGCTTACCTGCTAATAAAAAGTTTGCCATTGACTTTTTTATTCCAATAAACAGAACAGGTGGCGCAGTTAACGGCGATTTGGTTGCCATTAAAATGATCAATTACAATCCAGAAGAAAAAAACCCCATAGGCGAGGTAAAAGCCGTACTTGGAAAACCTGGAGATCACAATGCTGAGATGAACGCCATTATGCTTGAACATGGATTGCCGCATGAGTTTCCGGCTCACGTATTAAAAGCCGCTGATAAAATTGATGATAGTATTACTGAAAGCGATGTGGCAAACCGCAGGGATTTTAGAGAAACCCTAACTTTTACCATTGACCCTTGGGATGCCAAAGATTTTGATGATGCCATTTCGTTTGAGAAAATTGGCGACGACCAATACCAAATTGGGGTACATATTGCCGATGTTACACACTATGTGCAGCCGGGAGATGTGTTAGATAAAGAAGCTCAATACCGAGCCACATCGGTATATTTAGTTGATAGGGTAATTCCAATGTTGCCAGAAAGGTTAAGTAACCAAATCTGTTCGCTTAGGCCAAATGAAGATAAGTGTACTTTTTCGGCTGTTTTTACAATGAATAGCGAAGGCCTTGTAACTGACCGCTGGTTTGGCAAAACATTAATACACTCTGACAGAAGATTTACCTACGAAGAAGCCCAAGAACGAATTGAAAGCGGAGAAGGTGATTTGGCTGATGAAGTAAGGCTACTTGACAGTTTAGCTAAAAAAATACGGTCACGAAGATTTAGAGAAGGCGCTGTTGGTTTTGATCGTTCTGAAATGCGCTTTAAGCTGTCTGAGCATGGCGAACCAGTTGAGATTTTAATCAAAGTAAGTAAAGACGCTCATAAGCTTATTGAAGAGTTTATGCTTTTAGCCAACAGAGAGGTAAGCGAAAACTACAGGAGCAAAGTGCAAGGAAAAAAAGTACCTCCATTTGTTTATCGAACACATGATACCCCTGATGAGAAAAAATTGGGTAGCTTACAAAACATGGCTTACAGATTTGGTTATCAAATCAATTTGGTGCAAAACGAAAATGCATCAAAAGAAATAAACAAACTGCTTGCTGAATGCAAAGGCAAACCCGAAGAAAATATGCTTTCAACTTTGGCTATTAGAACCATGGCCAAGGCTAAATACACAACCAAAAATGTGGGGCATTATGGCCTAGCTTTTAAGCATTATACCCACTTTACATCTCCTATTAGACGATACCCCGATGTAATGGTGCACCGCCTTTTGGCACAGTATATTGATGGCAATGGCAATGCCGATGATGAATGGCTTGAAGAAATGTGCCAGCACAGTAGTGTAAAAGAAGTTGAAGCTGAAGAAGCCGAGCGCGATAGCACCAAATACAAAATGGTGGAATACATGCAGCAATTTGTTGGTGATGAATTTGAAGGTACCGTGAGCGGGGTTACTGATCACACTTTGTTTGTTGAATTAAGCAACCGATGCGAAGGCAGCCTAAAATTAAATACGCTTATTGACGATCATTATTATTTTGATGAAGAGATGTACCGGGTTATTGGACAAAATACCAAAAAAAGCTATAGCCTTGGCCAGTCTGTAAAAGTTAGAGTTATAAGATGCGACCTTGAAAAACGAGCCATTGAATTAGATTTATTAACTGGCGATGCTAAACCCAATGTAAAACCACCTAAAGCCAAACAGGTGAGAAAATTTGGAAAGAGACGGAAGTCTTGAGAGTGAATTAGCGACTTAGTGAATGAGTTTATCAGTGAATAAGTGACTCAGTAGATGAGTGACTCAGTTTTCTATTTATGCCCGCTTTGTGACTTGGTGGCTGCGTGGCTCTTGTTGAAAGTGACTCAGTGAATGAGTGACTTTGTGACTTAGCAGATGAGTGACTAAGTTTTCTTAAATGCTCAATTTGTGCTTTTGTTTCTTCGTGGCTCTTTTTTGAAAGTGACTCTGTGAGTTAGTTTTTTGACTTAGGTATAAAGATTCATGATTCTGTTTGCAATGAATAATTCGATGTTTTTTAAAGCAGCACTATTTACTGTTTTAACACTATGTGTGATTTGCGGTTGTAAATCAAATCAAGAGACAATTGAGAGAGATCTTATTGAAGCTGAAAGTAACATTGACTCTACTCAAAAGAAAAAAGTCACTATTAACCATAAAGAAGCTATTCTGAATAAAATAGAACTTGAATTATTCGGTAATTACATCATTAAAGAAAATAATACTGATAGTGTAAATGAATATGGGGCTGGTGACTGCTGGGGAAAGGTGATACAATACAATTTTGAAAACTTCACCCTTGGGATTGATTCATTTTTTTGTGGTGATAGTGGTTTCAATTTTAAGTTCTACTTGATGAATAAAAAGGGTTCTCTAATCAAATTAAGAGAGTTAAATTGGGAAAATATTGAAGCCGATTCGAGTTCATACATCTATCTCCTTACCGAAAAGGTATTTGACTATGAAACTGATTCACCAACTATTTCATTAAGTGCAGATACTTTAGTTCAACATTTTTATAAATCAGGAGTAATGCCCAACAAAGTCAATAAACCATTCACTTGTAAAAAACTGAAGAATGCTGAATTTGTAAGGATTGAACAAGTATTGGAATACAATGGCGCTTGGGAAATGGACCTTGAGAACTAGTTAATTGACTTTGTCCACCAGTCACTAATTCACTAATAAGCTCATTCACTGAGTCACTCGGTCACAAAGTCGCTCAGTTACTCAGCCACTCAGTTACTAATTCACTTAGAACGCTTTCTAGCAAAAAACTCCTTCACTAAAGTGGAGCAGTCATTTTCCATAATACCGTTTTCAATTTTAACCTTATCAATTAATAGTGGTGGGCTGTATCTTGTAAAACCTTTTTTAAGGTCTTTAGCACCAAAAACTACCTTACCAATTTGCGACCAATGGATAACACCAGCACACATTGAGCATGGCTCAAGCGTAACATACAAGGTGCAATCGGTCAGATATTTTGAACCCAAATATTCACAGGCAGCAGTAATGGCAATCATCTCCGCATGGGCGGTTACATCTTTAAGCCTTTCCACTTGGTTGTAGCCGGTTCCAATAATTCTGTTTTCACAAACTACTACGGCACCCACCGGCACTTCGTCTTCATCAAATGCTTGAAGCGCCAAGTTGTATGCCTTGCGCATATAGTGTTCGTCAGAAAATATATCGAATTCCATGCGGCAAATATCTCATTTGTACTTGCAATACACACTAAATTGGGTGATTTCGCATTTCGCGTTACGCACTTTGCGTTACGCACTTTGCGTTACGCACTTTGCGTAATTTGGTGACAGATTGTTATTTCTCTTCCTCTTCTTCTAGCAATAAATCGGGATCAATGTATTTTTCACCATCAGTCTCAGGATAGAACATTCCTATTGAAACGCTATTTAAATCCCTTTCTTTAGGTTCTTCATTTTTAATTAGTTCAGTTTCAATAAGGGTTTTATCAAAGCCGCTTTTAATCATTTGCCTTCTTAGGTACTTAAACCTTTTAATCACTAAAATGGAATCTCTTGAATTACCATAATAAGCTTTTAAACTCAGCCCCACGCCATATTGATCCCAAAAAGGTTGAGACTTACCAATGCAACTTTTAAAAACTTCGAGTTCATCCTTTGACAAACGTTTTGAGCCATCATCAAAGCTAATTTCACTATTGAAGTACAGACTTAAAATTGCCGTATCACGAACATTACAACCACAAAAGTCACAATTATCAAGGCGCTCTTTAAGCTTAAAGACTTCTTCTTCTCCATAAATTTTCTCAAGCCTAGCGAACAACCTTTCATTGAAATTAAAAAGGGTAACTCCATACATGCCGTAACTACCAATTGTGGTACATGCCGTTTCATTTGATACATTAACCCCATACTCTTCAAAAATTCTCATTTCACATGCCATCTGACCAAAAAAGAACCTGCCTGATCTATACTCAAAAACACCTTCATTCATTAAGCTATCATAAACTCTAAAGCTATAGCGATCAGGAGTATCTAGCGGCTCCTGATAAAAGTTTGAAGAGTCTTGGGCTTTTATTTCAATTATTTGAAAAACAAAAAGAAAAAAGATCAGAAAGCTTTTCATATGCTTAAATCAAACGTAAGAATTTAAGATTATTGTAACGTAGTCATTAATAACTCCCCCACTTCCTCAGCCCTATCATGCACCATCATATGATGACCACCTTCAACGGGTATTGCATCTTCTTGATGATAAAGTAACCGATCTGCCGTTCCATGAATTCTGATGGTTTCTACATCAACTGGTTTGGCCTTCCAACTTAAAAGCGCAATAATGCTCCACTTTACAAGCTCCAAATCCATATCAGCAATTAACCCTTTTAGCATTTCAGTGTCTTCAGCTCCGAAATAGTATTTGGCCAAAACAAAAGGTGGTCTTAAAACAGGCAACGGAACATGCTCTACAATGCCTAAGTGCTTCACTAGCTTAATTAAAGGCTGCAACTCATTTTGGTGCCTAAGTGATGACAGTAAAATGAGTTTCTCGGGCTTTAAGAATTGACAGATTTCTTGCGCCACTACCCCACCAAAACTCAAGCCCATGAGTATAAACGGACCGGAATTATCAATCTCCACAGCCATTCTTTTGGCATAGTTACTCAAAGGCTCTTTTGGCAATGGGTCTTTCCAAGCAATTACTTCAAAATCAATGTATTTTTGAAGTCTGGTAAAAACCCTATCGTCAGATCCTAAGCCTGATATGGCGTAGATTTTCATGCTATTAGCTTAAACTTAAAGCTTTTGGCTAATGGCTATCGGGGGCTATAGTTAGGCGCTTCTTTGGTAATTGCTACATCGTGCGGGTGGCTTTCTCTAACGGCCGCAGGTGTAATTTTTACAAACTTGGCTTTTGCTTGAAGCTCAGGGATTGTTTTAGAACCACAGTAGCCCATTCCAGCTTTTAAACCACCAATGTATTGGTACATCACTTCGGCTAAAGTGCCTTTATAAGGAACGCGACCAACGATTCCTTCAGGAACCAATTTCTTAATTTCTTCTTCAGGGTCTTGGAAATATCTATCTCCAGAACCTTGCTTCATGGCTTCTATTGAACCCATACCACGGTATGTTTTGAACTTTCTTCCTTCGTAAATTACGGTTTCGCCTGGCGCTTCATCAACTCCCGCAAACAGCGAACCTGCCATTATGCAATTAGCTCCAGCTACAAGTGCTTTCACTATATCGCCTGTATATCTAATGCCACCATCGGCAATTACTGGAATACCACGATCTTTTAGCACAGCAACCGCGTCCATAATGGCGGTAAGTTGTGGCACACCCACGCCAGCAACTACTCTAGTAGTACAAATTGAACCTGGCCCCACACCAATTTTAACAGCATCGGCTCCAGCATCGGCCAAAGCGATAGCACCTTCTGCGGTAGCAACATTTCCGCCAATAATCTGTAGGTCAGGATAATTTTCTTTTACTAATTTTAGGGTATCTAAAACACCTTTTGAATGCCCATGGGCTGAATCTAGCGAAACCACATCAACTCCTGCCTTAACTAAGGCGGCTACTCTTTCAAGTACATCTTCTGTAATTCCCAAAGCAGCACCTACGCGCAATCTACCAAATTCATCTTTACAAGCATTTGGATGCTCGGTGAGTTTTTTTATATCTCTAAAGGTTATTAGACCTTTTAAATAACCACCATCGTCAACTACTGGCAGTTTCTCAATTTTATTTTTTTGAAGTATTGACTCAGCTTCTTCCATGGCCGTACCAATATGGGTAGTTACCAAGTTTTTTGAAGTCATTACTTCATACGCTTTGCGGGTAACATCTTTTTCAAATCGCAAATCTCTGTTGGTTAAAATACCTACCAACTTTCCTTCACTATCAACAATCGGAATGCCTCCAATTTTGTTCTCTGCCATGATTTCAAGCGCCTCGCCTATGGTTGACTCTTTATGCAACGTAATTGGATCTTGAATCATACCACTTTCTGAGCGCTTCACTTTGCGGATCATTGCCGCTTGGCGATCAATACTCATATTTTTATGAATAATGCCAAGGCCACCTTCTCGTGCAATGGCAATAGCCAAGCCGCTTTCGGTAACAGTATCCATGGCCGCCGAAATAATTGGCACATTGATACCAAGGTTACGAGTAAGCATGGTTTTAAGGCTTGTATCCCGTGGTAAGATTTCAGAAAATTCAGGGAGAATTAAAACGTCATCGTAAGTAAGGCTTTCTCCAATGACTTTTGATTGCTGGTATGACATGGCAAATAATGTGGGTTATTATTTGCAGTGCGAAATTAAAGGGAATATCAATGGCGCGGCCAAAAAGATTGAAAAGAAATATGCTAGAACAATAAAAAGGGCAACGAATCAAAAATTCGTTGCCCTTTTTATTGTTTTTATGTTTTTGAAATTACTCTTTAACTAACATAAAGCTCACCATTCCGGTAGTAGTTTTAACCAAAGCTAAAAACTGTCCACTTGGTACACTAGTAGGCAAATCAATTGATACAGTTTGTTTGCCCGTTTGTAAATCATATTGCTGGCTCGAAATAACTTTTCCATTTAAATCATAAATCGAAATGTTAGCATTTTCAGCTTTTTCGCTCTCAATATCAAAATTTATGGTTTCGATAACCGGATTGGGATATACACTACTTATGCTTATTGCACCGCCAAAATTATATTTGGTAATTGACGAAGGATCTTCAGTTGACACGATTGGCGCAATGCAAAAGTTTACTCTATCCCCTTTAATAAATTCTGTTGGTTCCCAATTACCCCCATTATATCTGATGGCATTTTTCCAAAAAACATCAGCATCGTTATCGCCAGCTCTTGAGTAAGTAACGTAAATACCAAGGGTATCTTCAGTTGGAGTATAATTCGGACTCGAAACATTAAAATCGTATTTTGGGAATCCAAAGCTTACAAAAAACGAATCCTTTACCGTAGTTCCGTTTGGAAACATAAAAATTGCAGGTGTTGCCATTCCTAAGCTTAATTCGTTAATTGGCATGGTTACTTTTTGGTCTGAATTGCCTTTTACAGCGCCTGTTTCGGTTGGCGAATACAATGCAGCCCAACATTCATCTGTGGTATTTGCTCCCCCCATAAAGTCATCGAGTAGCACTACTACACCTAGCAGATATTGCTCTTCTGAAACGGCATATTTTTCGGCAAACTCATACACGCCGTTGGCACCATGGCCATACCGATAGCCCCAAGGGTTAGGCTGCGTTTGTGTTTCGGGTAATGCTTGCACGCCTTCTCCAAAAAGATCCCATCTTTTAAGGGTGTCTTGTGCTTTGGTATTAAATACAAAGGCAATAATTAGTAAAGTAGCAGTTAGTAATTGTTTTGTCATGTAATTTGATTTTTTGGTTGGGCGAATGTAAGTAATGGCCTGTAACTTAAAAAAGAGATTAACAATTGTGTTTTAAGCTTTTTGTTGCAAAAACAAACAATTAGAAATTACTTTAAAGACAAAAGGCTTGCGCTTAAACTGCGATTTGCGGGGATGAGATAGTTTCTCATTAGCAAAGCTTAAATCGACTCTTGGCACTCAGAAAAAAGCATAGCCTTACTTGCATAGTTTTGGCATCACAACAATCGGGGAGACTCGGAGGTAATTTGAAACAAATCACTAAGTATTTTATTTCAAACAATCATTTGCCATGGACATACTTGACATTTCTAAGCCATTGAAAAGACAAATCTATGAGCTTTGTGGTTAAGAGCCTATAGGCAAACTGAGCAATAGCCGAGCGCCACAAGATGGACTAGCTGGTTCTTCTTAAATTTCAATTTCTCCATAATCAACTGTCAAACTCCGTCTAATCAAAAAAATAATTTTCCTGTCATTAGAAATCGAATTCCTGAAAGTAGTACTCTTTACTTCTATATAATGTACTTTACTAACTCTAGTGCCGGTGCTTTTATTAAAACCATGATAAACAAGGTAAATAGAGTCCAATCGTTTATTCAACCAATAGGCCCTTCCAAAATAATCACAGGTGACAAAAGCACTTCGAGCTTTTCTTTTAATAAATGATACTTTGTAATTTAACCTTCCAAAGCCGTTCTCTTGAGTATCAATTTTTCCTGAATCGGTAGCCATATCCAAATAACTCGGAAATTCTACTTTCATAACCTTTATTGAGTCAGATTTGAATTTCACTTTGTAAATCAATGGATAGCCTCTACTGACTTGTCCTATTGCTATATTGGATACAAAAAGGCAAATAAAAAAGGAAACTAACTTCATGGCAATTTGATTGGCAACACAATAGTACCCCACGCTTGTGAGAGCTTGTAGCTTGTATCCCAACAATTTACATTGCTAGCCAATTTCACTACTCAATCTCCTCAAAGTACTCTTTAACCTTTTGCTTGTAGTAGCCATTGAGCTGTGGCGGAACCGAATTGAGTAATTCAATCTCTTTAAGTTTCTCTCTTTTGTACTCTTCAAAAGCTTTATCTGAAGGATCGATTAATTGATCTGCCGTTTTTGATTCACGTTTATTATCCCACTCTTGTTCTCTTTCTGCTTTTTCAGATTCAAGAAGTTTATTAATAATATCTTGTTGTCGTTTTAAAGTTTCGTGAGTGATTCGCTGGTTTACAATATCTTCTTCGGTTTTATCCATCAGGTCTTGAATATCCTTAAGCTCTCGTCCGTTTTCGCCGCCAGATTCTTTCATTTCTTGCATTTTTTGCAACTCTCTTCTGAGTGCTTCTTGCTGAGCGGCCATTTTTGCCAAGTCTTTACTTAACGGACGCTCGCCTTGATCCATTCTTTTTTTCATGCCGCCCAATTGATTTTTCAGCTTTTCTTGCATTTGGCGCATATTGCCAAAATCGTTGCCTTTGCCTTTCTTTTTACCCTTTCCTTTTTTATTCCCCGGCTTTGAACAGTTTTGCTGGCCTTTCATTTTACTGGCCATTTGCTGCTGCATTTGATCCATTACTTCGCTCAGCATTACGGCTAAATTATTGGTATGGGTCATTACATATTGTTGTTCGCGGCGCGAGTCTCGTATTCTGCGTACACTTAAATTCTTTATTGTTTTTTCCATATGAAAATTAAGCTCACCTACCTCTTTGGTAATAAACCCGCTAATTTGCATTACTCGCTTGCTTAGTGCTACCAATGAGTCTTCAATCATTTTAGCATCGCTTCTAAGTTTCATTTGCCTTTGGGCTAGGTCAACAAACTTTGGATTGTACGAATGAATTTCGCCAAGCTCATCAATTAATTTTTCTTGTTCAAAACTTAAGTAGATGAGATTCTCCATTAACCTTCTTAAAGCTTCATAATCGAGCTCCATATTTTCCATTTCCATAGATTCCATGGCATCTTCCATCTGCTGCTTCATTTCATCCATTTTCTTTTTGGCTTCTTTTTGTTTTTCGCTGGCCTTTTTATTCTTTCCTTTATTTAATTGCTCATTCCCTTCGT
>JBMYOR010000063.1:0-9914 GCA_049599535.1 Bacteroidia bacterium
GAATTTTTACTTTGGTATGATGGAACAAGATTGGTGTTGTCTAAAATTCTATCTTTAAAATCATATGATGCATCACCAAACATTATTAAATAGCGTGGTTTATCAGTGTCAGTATTTGCGTTTTCGTAAAAGTATCTGATAAAATCTCTTATAGCCGTAATATCTTGCGTACCTGATGAAAACTCATTGTAAATCTGTTGAGGCGTAGCAATGTTTACTCTAAAGTTTTCACGAGCAGCATGAAAAGCAGCAAGCTCTTGAGCTTCATCAACAAAAGAATCGTATGCCACAATAAGTACATCGGCAAAAGGCATACCGTGTAGATTTTGATTTTTAACCTCATCAACATAATTTGGGTTTAAGGCATTGCTTGGGTTAAAAATTATGTACTCATCTACATTTTCGGCATAAGTTTTAAAGCTAACGGTACCGTTATTAACGTTAAAAGGCACCGATTTCACATCATTAATTTGGCTAACATTCCAAATTAAAAAGTTGTTGGCTGTTGATTGAATTCTTATCTCGGCTAATGATTCAGTAGATGTGATTATATCTTTATTTCTAAAAGAAAGTTGCTGACCATTGTAAATCAATTTAGCCTTAGCCTGTATTTCAAAAAAATTGAGCCAACCCACAGCGCTTGAATTAGGTTTGTTGTACTCATAAGTAAGCTTAAGAGCGTTTGAACTTGACTTTGCCTTGATTGTACTTGTGTTACTATGAGCATAAGTATCTAAATAATCGCTGCCAGCCCTTGAACAAAATTGTGTAAGTACATTTTTCCCGTTTAATAGAACATTAAAGCTTGATCCTGAAGATACATTTCTTGCATAAACACTTGATTTGATCATAAAAGAATCGCTTGATTTGAAACCATCAATTGTTCCTAAGTCAAACTCTTGCTTAGTGTTAAAATTGAACTCTTCGCCAAACCACTCTTTACCGGTTTTTACATTTTTTGATATATCGGTTAATTGATCAATATGGTGCACGTATAAATAATCGTACTCATCTATTAAAACATCGCTATTACCACTAAGTTCCGGCAGGCTTGTAGGTTCTTCTCTACTATGCTCACCTATTCCAACAAAGTATTGAATATCATCCGCGTATGCATGCTTTTCATGTTTATAAAAGGTGCCTTTGTTGTTAAGTTGCCAGGTTAATGGCCCTTGAGCATAAAAAATAATGTAATCTCCATTATCAAAACTACCGTCAGTTAACCCAAATGATTTACTAGGAATTTGTGCGATGTCTTCTGGTCTATCAGCGCTATTGAGCATAGGCAGCTCTCTACCGCCGTACCCAAAAACAGCAATTTTGTTTACATCTGTTCCGCTTATATCAATATCGTTTTTATCAAAAAAACTTTTGTCAAGTTTGTAAATTCCGTTTTGAGTTACCGAGATTTTGTGCCAAGTACCTGATCTTAACTTAGAATCAATTTTATTTGACCTTTTTCTGGCAAGGTTGCCGTTTGTATTGTCATCGGCAATCCAAGTAATTTCTAAATTGAAGTCATCAATAAGTTCAATCTGATTACCATTTTTTCTTAAAGGAGTTAATGAATAAAAATAAACGGGCGCCCCATTTGCGTAAGCTTTTGATGTTAAGGTTTTAAATTCATTTTCGATGAATTCAAAGTATTTCAGAGTATTCGCATCATTATTAACGGTTCTAGTTTTTAAGATTTGAAGTTTAACAATGGGTTTAAGGCCGTTTTTGCTCTCAATTCTTTTAATAAAAGTGGGTAACTGACCTGTATTTGGGTTGTACTCTGCATTTTCGAAACTGAGTAATTTACGATCAATTTGTAGGTTTGGGTAGAATTCTTCAATCACTCGCCATTTAAGTTTTGTGCTAGATGTATTTTGAGCATACAATGATGAATGAATGATGAAAATGGTCGAAAAAATAAATGAAAGTATCAGCTTCATAGTTCGTGGGATATTCGATGACCTTATATTTGGCGTCATAAACGGCTTTTATTCGGAGTTGTTGTAAACGAAGTTAAAATTGCAAAATTGTTGACCGATAAAATAAATGTAAAATGAAACGATTAGTTCCTTTCCTCCTGTTTTTGGGAATATTTAGTTTTTCAAAAGCGCAGGATCCACAGTTCAGCCAGTTTTATGCCAATGCCATGTATTTAAATCCTGCGTTTGCGGGTTCGGCGGGCGGACCAAGGGTAGCTTTAAATTGGAGATACCAATGGCCAAGTGCCGCAGGTGGTGATTTTAGAACCTACAGTGCATCTTATGACCAACACTTTGATGGTATTGGCGGAGGTATTGGTGGCCAAGTTATGTACGATAGAGCAGGAGAAGGCGATTTAGCCACAACAACTGCAATGTTGGCATACTCATATTATTTAAAAGTTAATGAAGTGTTGTCTGTAAAGGCAGGTCTTCAGGTAGGTATTTTTCAGAGAAGTTTAGATCCTGAGGCTCTTAAATTTCCAGACCAAATTCATCCGAGATTAGGTTTTATTTACCAAACTCAAGAGAATATTCAAAACACAGCAATAGGGCCATACCCTGATTTTGCAGCAGGCGCAATTGCTTACACCGATAGGTATTACGGTGGTTTTGCAGTTCATCACATTACCGAGCCAAATCAATCATTTCTAGGTAACGAAAATTCTAAACTCCCAAGAAAAATTACGTTGCATGCAGGTATGATGATTCCACTTGATAAAGGGACTAGGAATCCTACTACATTTATCTCACCAAATGTTTTATATCAAAGACAGTCGAATTTTACACAAGTAACGTTTGGCGGTTATTTCATTAAAGAACACTTTGTAGTAGGAGCAATGTACCGTCAAACTGATCCAAACTCTGATGCTTTAATTGCACTTGTAGGCGTAACTAAAGATGCTTTTAGAATTGGCTATAGTTATGATATAGCTGTTTCTGATGTGTCAGCAGCGGCAAGAGGTAGTCATGAGATATCATTAGTAGTTAATGTACCTTATACCAAAAAGGCAAAACCGGTTAAATGGAAACCAATTTCTTGCCCAAATCTTTAATTAATCTTTAAGAAATGCAATTATTCTTTATTATTGCAGTTCACAACACTACCTGAAAAATAAGAAACAAAGAATGAAGAGCAGGTTGTCAATTATTGCGGGATTAACAGTTATTGCTGCGATTTTAGTATCATGCGGACCTGGTGGGGATGTAGATCCTTACACTGGATGGAAGTACAATGACAAAAAGTACGGCGGATTTGAAGTAATTATGGGAAAAGACCAAAAGACTCCCACGAATATGGTCTTTATACCTGGTGGTCAATTCACTATGGGATTGTTTGAACAAGACATGACCTTTGAAGCGAACGCATTACCAAGAATCGTGACCGTTCAGTCATTTTACATGGATGAAACGGAAGTTACCAACCTTTCATACCTGTATTATTTACATTGGTTGAAAAAAGTTCATCAATCAAATCCTCAAGTATACCAAAACTCCCTTCCAGATACTTTCTGTTGGAGAGATCCTTTGGCATATAATGAGCCTATGGTAAGGTATTATTTCCGTCACCCATCATATCAGCAATATCCTGTTGTTGGTGTAAGTTGGATGCAAGCTTCTGAATATTCTGCTTGGAGAACTGATCGTGTAAACGAAGAAGCTTTGATTGCAGCTAAAATTTATAAGCCTGCTGCTGATGAGCAGTTTGACGCAGAAAATTTTAATACCGAAGCCTACTTAGTGGGACAGTATGAGCATCCAGCACCAAAAAGAACACTGAAAGATCCTTACGGAAACGACAGAAGAGTACGAATTGAAGATGGAATTTTTCAGCCAGATATTCGACTTCCAACAGAAGCTGAGTGGGAGTATGCCGCTTTTGCTAATGAAGGTAACGGAGTTCCTGGTGATGAAAATATTAACACCAAAAGATTGTACACGGCAAATGGCCTGACCACAAGACAAACCATGGGTCCAGGAAGAGGTAAGTTTTATATGAACTACAAAAGAGGACGTGGTGATAACATGGGTCTTTCAATCACACCAAACGATGCTGCTGATATTCCGGCTCCAGTAGATATGTATGTGCCAAATGATTTTGGTTTATATAACATGGGAGGTAATGTTTGTGAGTGGGTTGCTGACGTATATCGTCCATTATCTCATGAAGATGTTTCGGATTTCAATCCTTACAGAGGAAATACCTTTCAAGTGCTTGATAGAAATGATGATGGTACTGTTAAAACTAAAGATTCTTTAGGTAGATTGATTTACAGAGATGTAACAATAATGGAAAACCTTATTAGAAGGAATTATAAAGTTGCTGATAATAGAGGACACAATGACAAGATCAACTATGTTGAAGATGGTGAGCCTCCTTACAGATATAACAGTAATTCTAAACAAGGTTTCTGGTATGGTGAAATGCCTGATTCATTAAAAGATAATGATAGCCTTGTACAGCAATTATTTGTAGGTACTAGTTTAATTAACGACATAGCAAGAGTTTATAAAGGTGGTTCTTGGAACGATAGAGCATTTTGGTTAACCCCAGGTTCTCGAAGATTCTTAGATCAAAACTTGGCTTCAAGCATGATCGGATTCCGTTGCGCAGTAATCAGAGTAGGTGGATCACCTGGGCTTGATGCAAACGGTAAAATAGTAAATGGTAAGGTTAAAGACTAACTAAGACCTTGTACATAAAGAATAAAACCGCTCCAACTGGAGCGGTTTTTTGTTTTCTAGGGCTTAATGCTTAGGCTTAATGTTACTTTTGCACCCAATTTTAGTACATGTGGGTTAATATCTCAACAACCATAATACGCTATCGAATAGCATTTTTAATGGCCGTATTGGCGGTAACCATTTTTATGGGGTACCATGCTAAAGATGTAAAGCTTAGTTATGAGGTTGCTAGGGTTGTGCCTGATGATGATCCAGACTATCAGGCGTATCAAGAGTTTAAGAAAACTTTTGGTGAGGATGGGACTATTATGGTTTTAGGGGTTAAAAATCCAGCTTTTTTTAGCATTAAGTTTTTTAATCAATGGAGAGCGCTTTCTAAAGAATTAGAGGGTGTTGATGGAGTTGAGAACATAATTTCAATTTTCAATTCTCAGTTATTAGATAAATCTAAAGGACAAAAGAAGTTTATACCTTCTGAAATCTTTTCAGAACGAATTCAATCACAAAAAGGACTTGATAGTTTAGTAGAATTGTACAAGTCTATGCCTTTCTACGATGATGCTTTTTACAATTTTAGAAGCAATACATCATTCATTGCTATAAATATTGATGATGAAACCCTTTCGAGCGAAAAGAGACTTGACCTGCTAGATAATGTTTATAGAATAAGTGATAAATACCTAACTCCTTTTGATTTAGAAGCTCGGTATAGCGGTTTACCTTATATCAGAACAAGTGTAGCCAATGCTGTAAAGGCTGAAATGAAGCTGTTTTCAGTTTTGTCGCTTGTAATCTGTGCAATAATCCTGCTTTTGTTTTTCAAATCTATATCGTCAGTGGTTTTTCCAATGTCGGTAATTTTAATTATAGTTATTTGGGCATTAGGTACGGTTTCCTTATTCGATTATAGGTTGAATGCGGTAACAAGCTTAATACCACCGCTTATAATAATCATCGGAGTTCCGAATTTTATTTACTTGGTAAATAAGTATCACAATGAGTTTAAAAAGCACGGTAATAAAGTAAGGGCTATTAATAGAATGGTTCAAAAAATAGGTGTGGTTACCTTGCTAACCAACGCTACTACTGCAGTTGGTTTTTTGGTGTTAGCGTTTACAAACTCTCCAGTTTTAAAGGAATTTGGTCTAGTTTCTGGTATTAATATTCTAGCTACGTTTATAGTATCAATAATTGTAATACCAGTTTTCTTTTCATATTTACCTGCACCTAGTAGCAAGAATACGAACTATCTTGACCGGGCATGGATGAATAATCTATTGGATTGGATAAATAATGTTGTACATAATCATAGAAAAGCCGTTTTTGCCGTTACAATAGTGGTAGTAGGTTTATCTATTTATGGCTTAACCCAATTAAAGGCGGTAGGCTTTGTATTAGATGATATTCCCCAAGAAAAGAAGGTTTACAAAGATCTTAGGTTTTTCGAAAGCAACTTTGGAGGTGTTTTACCATTTGAAGTAGTAATTGATACCAAAAAGCCTAAAGGTATAAATGATTTAAATCTACTAAGTCAAATTAGTCAGTTTCAGGATAGTATGGAGGTTATTGATGCTTTGTCAAGGTCTTATTCAATTGCTGATATGGTTAAGCTTTCTAAACAGGCATACTTTAATAATAACCCAAGTAGATACTCTATTCCAAGTACACGTGAACGAAATTTTATGTTGCCTTATTTAGAAAATTCGGACAACACTGAAAAATTGCTAAACAATCTAGTGGATTCGAACCAACAGGTTGCGAGAATATCATCTAATATTGCTGATATTGGTTCAATAGAAACTACTAAGCTTTTAAAGGAGCTAAATAGAGTTGCTGATAATATTTTTGATGATGATTATGAAGTAAAGTTTACAGGGGTAAGTTTACTTTTTGTTAAGAATAACAAATACCTAATAAAGAGTTTAATCAATAGTTTGATACTGGCCTTTGTTGTAATTTCAATATTAATGGGGCTACTTTTTAAAAAAATTAGAATGATTATAGTTTCGTTGCTACCCAATTTTATTCCGCTATTGGCAACTGCGGGGATTATGGGCTTTACGGGTATAGCATTAAAACCATCTACAGTTTTGGTGTTTAGTATAGCTTTTGGAATATCAATAGATGATGCATTACACTTTTTAGCAAAATATAGGCAAGAGCTTATTCAGCATAATTGGGATATTAAAAAAACAATTAGTGTTGCACTTTATGAAACAGGAAGAAGTATGTTTTATACATCTATTGTTCTTTTTGCTGGTTTTGTGATTTTTACCTTATCAGATTTTGGTGGCACTTCAGCTTTAGGTTTTTTAACATCAATAACTTTATTGATTGCAATGGTTACTAATTTGGTGCTGTTACCATCGCTAATTTTATCATTCTTTCCAAAGCGGAACTTACTAAAATAGTTCTGGCTCTTTTCTTTAATTCATTTAAAGGATATTTGCGCCTTAAATTTTTGAGCGCACGATGTATAACGAATATAAAAATCTTGACTTACAGAAAATTGCTACTGAAGTTTTAGCGCATTGGAAGGAGAATCAAGTTTTTGAAAAGAGTATTTCAACCCGCGAAGGGAATCCAGCATTTACTTTTTTTGAAGGGCCACCATCAGCAAATGGCATACCAGGTATTCACCATGTACTTGGGCGTACGATTAAAGACATTTTTTGCAGATATAAAACTTTAAAAGGTTATAAAGTATTACGCAAAGGGGGGTGGGATACTCATGGATTACCAGTTGAACTACAAGTTGAAAAGCGTTTAGGTCTGAAAAAGGATGATATTGGAGATAAAATATCAGTTGCCGATTACAACAAAGAGTGTAGACAAGATGTAATGCAGTTTAAAGGGATTTGGGAAGACTTAACCGAAAAAATGGGGTATTGGGTAGATATGGAAAACCCGTATATTACTTATGAAAAAAAATATATAGAAACGGTTTGGAGCTTGCTAAAGAGACTTTTTGATAAAGATCTACTTTATAAAGGCTACACTATTCAGCCATATTCACCAGCAGCTGGTACCGGACTAAGCTCACATGAGCTCAATCAGCCTGGTTGCTATAAAAATGTTAAAGATGTATCATGCACAGCTCAGTTTAAACTTGCAAATACTGACAATGAGTACTTTTTAGCTTGGACAACCACACCATGGACCTTGCCATCGAATGCCGCACTGGCCGTGGGGCCAAAGATTGATTATTTAAAAGTTGATACTGTAAACCCTTATACATTAGAGTCTATTAAAGTTTATATAGCTAAAAATTTATTAGGCAAATATTTTAAGCCAGAAGGCGCAAACAAAGACTTTAGTGAATTTAAAAAGAATGATAAGGTAATTCCGTATAGAGTTATTGAAGAGTTAAAAGGTAAAGATTTAGTAGGCAAGCGTTATGAGCAGCTGCTAGATTACGTTACCCCTAAAGGTGATGCCTTTAGAGTTATTGAAGGAGACTTTGTAACTACTGAAGATGGTACTGGAATTGTACATATAGCACCAACCTTTGGAGCCGATGACCAAAGAGTGGCTTTAAAACAAAATATACCAGGGATTACCGTAACTGATCCAAAAAATCATAGAAAACAAATTCCTTTAGTAGATAAAGAAGGAAAATTTGTGGCTGAAATGGGTGAGTTTGCCAATAGATATGTGAAAAACTACACTGATGATACAAATTACGTTGATGTAAATATTGATATATGTGTAAAGTTAAAACTAGAGAATAGGGCTTTTAGAGTTGAGAAATACGAGCACAATTATCCGCACTGTTGGCGTACAGACAAGCCTGTATTATACTACCCGCTTGAAGCTTGGTTTATTAAAACCACGGCTTTTAAAGATAGGCTTGTTGAGTTAAATAATACGATTAATTGGAAACCAGCACATACAGGTTCAGGTAGATTTGGTAACTGGCTCGAAAACTTAGTGGATTGGAACCTTTCTCGATCAAGATTTTGGGGCACGCCCTTACCTATTTGGAAAACTGAAGATGAGTCTGAATTTAAATGCATTGGAAGCATTGATGAGCTGAGAGCGGAAGTTGAGAAAGCAAAATTGGCAGGTATTGATAACGCTGATATTGACGATAATTTTGACTTGCACAGACCATATGTTGATGATTTGATTTTAGTTTCTGAATCAGGCAAGCAAATGAAAAGATTTCCTGATGTAATAGATGTGTGGTTTGATTCAGGGGCTATGCCCTATGCACAGTGGCATTATCCGTTTGAAAACCAGGAGTCGTTTGGCCAAAATTTTCCTGCCGATTTTATTGCCGAAGGTGTAGACCAAACACGTGGTTGGTTTTTTACTTTACATACCATTGCCACCATGCTTTTTGACGATGTAGCCTTTAAAAATGTAATAGCCAATGGGTTAGTGCTTGATAAAGATGGTAACAAAATGTCAAAAAGGCTTGGAAATTCAATTGACCCATTTAAAACTATCGATAACTATGGACCCGATGCATTGCGTTGGTACATGGTGCATAATGCACAACCGTGGGATAACCTTAAGTTTGATTTATCAGGTGTGGATGAGGTGAAAAGAAAGTTTTTTGGCACATTGCATAACACGTATCAATTTTTTGCCCTGTATGCGAATATTGATGGGTTTAAGTTTGAAGAAGATGAACTAACGGCAGACCAACGTCCTGAAATTGATAGATGGATTTTATCAGAATTAAACTCACTTATTAAGCAGGTTGATAATAATTTAAACCAATACGATCCTACCAAGGCTATTAGGGCAATACATGATTTTACTCTTGATTATTTAAGTAATTGGTATGTAAGGCAAAGCAGAAGAAGGTTTTGGAAAGGTGAATACACAAACGATAAAATATCGGCTTACCAAACTCTATATACTTGTATAGAAACCATATGTAAATTGGGTAGTGTTTTTGCGCCATTCTATTTAGACCGTGTTTTTCTTGATCTAAATGCCACTTCACAAAAAGATAAATCTGAATCAGTTCATTTAAGTGAATTTCCGATCGCAAATGACGAGTTGATCGATAAAAAGCTTGAGGAGCGAATGGAACTTGCTCAAAAAGTATCATCGCTTGGGCTTGGGCTTAGAAAAAAAGCCAAATTGCGTGTTCGACAACCATTGCAAAAAATATTAATTCCTGCTTTATCTGATGATCTTAAGCAACAGTTTTCTTTAATTCATGATTTGGTGATGGCTGAATTAAATGTTAAAGAAATAGAATTAATAGATGATTCAAACCAAATACTTACTAAAACG
>JBMYOR010000064.1:0-9843 GCA_049599535.1 Bacteroidia bacterium
GGCATAATGAAACAATAATGCTAGTCAATGAAACAATAGTGCAAGTCATAAATTTCGCAAAGGCTCAAGTTTGAATCATCAATTTTTAACCGAATTAAATTTCAAACTATGAAACACGTTTTTTCCGCACTTATAGGCCTACTAATTTTTCAACTAGCAATGGCTCAAGATTCAGAAGAGAAAGACATAATGGTTGATGGTAAAGAGCGCTACTATACTATGGTAACGCCTTCAGATTATTCAGCAGATAATGAGTATCCGTTGGTGATTAGTCTGCACGGATACTATCAATACATATCCTCTTACAGAGCAATGATTGGTCTGGACTCTATCGCGGAGAAGGAGAAGTTTATTGTAGCTTATCCAATGGGCGGAATTGTAGAATTGGTAACTAATCCTATGCCCAATTGTCTTTTTCCTGAAGGATTAGGTTGGGATGCCAATGGTTACTTTAAACAAAAACATGGTCATAATGATGAAAAATTTATTTTAGAGCTTATGGACCAGTTAGAAAAGGACTACAACATCAACAAATCAAGGATCTATTTAATGGGTGCCAGCAATGGCGGTTTTATGGCATCAAAAATAGCGGCTAAGCATCCTGAGAAATTCGCTGCCGTCTCTTGCTGGAGACTTATTGACTCTGCCCAAGCAACAGCAACGGTTCCAATGATGATTACCCAAGGTGATCAAGATCCAATAGGAAACTTAAAGGGTTGGTCGCTTGGCTTTACTAAATGGAACGACATAAAGCATGATTGGCTAAATGTTAATGGCTGCGATACGAATGCTACGTTGGTTGAGCTTGAAGACTTGGATACTACTGATGGCAGCACAGTAACATTGTATAAATACAATGGAACTGAAACCAACCAAGAAGTTTGGATATATATGGAAAACGGCGGCGGACATTTAATGCCACATTCTCCATTAATTGAGCGATGCCCTGATTTGGGAGAAGGCAATAGAGACTACAAAACGGGAGAAGTAACTTGGAATTTCTTCAAACGCCATCAACTCACAACAACGTCAATTTCTCAAATTGAATTGAAACATAATATTTATCCGAACCCTGCAAACCAAGTCTTTACCATAACTATTAATGATTTAGAAGTTGCAAGACTTACCATAGTTGACATTAATGGTAAAGAAGTTGTAAATAGTATGTTAAGCAAGGGAACAAACATGATAGAAACCAGTCATTTAAATAATGGTGTTTATCTGTATCAGATACAAAACGCCAATGGTGTGGCAAGCGGTAAGCTTTTGATAAAGAGATAGATGTCCCGAACTTGCTTCGGGACAGATAGTGTCGAAACGGAGCATTTGTTAAGTGACGGAGACACAAAATATAAGTTTAAAGAGACGTTTCCCCGCTATTGTACTACTCAAGTTTAAATACCAAGCTAATGCTCCAACATTGCCCCATCCCTAACCCTTCCCCAAGTGGAAGGGAACTTATTCTTCCCCCTGTGGGGCAAGTTAGATGGGGGCAAATACATATGCTGGAGCTTGTTTGCATTCTGATGGTATGATTGCGGGGAATCATTTAAGGATTGTAGGCAGTTCTACCACAACTTCTAAAGTTACCAACTATACCAAGACAATCATAAACGAGGATATTGGCACCTGAATGATGTATATTTACACCAAAACTACATCATGCCACGCCAAAGCATTTCATTCACAGCGCCTAACGACGAATGGTTAAAAAAGCAAATTGAAAGCAAAGAATACTCCAGTAAAAGTGAACTAATAAATGACCTCGTGAGACAAGCACGAAGTCAACAAAATCAAGTTGACTGGCTGAGAATGAAAATTAACAAGGCTGAACAATCAGGTTTTACGAATGACCGACGAGATGAAATTTTAAAAATAGCTCGACAAAGGTCAAATGGCGAATTATAGGCTAACTAACGAAGCCAAAGAAGATTTACTCAGAATCCATGAATTTGGAACTTTTGCGTTTGGAATAAAGCAGGCTGACAAATATTTAAACGATTTTTTTGACTGTTTTGAGTTAATTTCTAGAGAACCGTTGGCATTTGAATCGGTTGACCAAATCTAAAACGGATATAGAAGATGTGTTTGTGGGGTTGACAGTATTTTCTATAGAATTGAAAATAATACCGTAGAAATAATGACGATTGTAGGTAAACAAGACATCGACAAAATATTTAAATAATGATTGGTGACAGCGATTTCAATCGCTCCCTACTGATCAGAAACGATGGAATTCATTCCATCGAATTGAAAAGACGCAGCATTCTTGATACCCATTAATTAAGTTAACTGAGCGAAGCCGAAGTTACCATATGACAACTTTTTACTGCCCAGGGTCAATTTAGGTTTGTGCTTCAATTAATCGATAAGACATGAAAGCGATCATTTGGCTCGCCTTATTTGCTACAGTTTTTGCCAGTTGCAATAAAAATGTAGCCCAAACCACCGAGCAGAGACTTGAAGAAATATTAGTAAAGCAAGTAGATAACAAAACCGTATTTGGCGCTGTGGTGTCCATAGAATCACCAGATTTTTCATGGACTTCGGCTAAGGGGAACTTTGAAACAAGCAGCCAATATTTTATAGCGAGCACTTCTAAGCTCTATACTTCAGCAGTTATTTTTCAATTGCTTGATGAAGGTAAACTCAGCCTTGATGATAGAATTTCTGATTACCTAGATGCTTCAATAATGGATGAGCTGCACCTTTTGGATGGTAAAGACTATTCTAATGAAATTACAATTAACCATTTATTGAGCAATACGAGTGGGTTGCCCGACTATTTTGAAGGTAAAGGCGGTGATGGAACCAAGTTGGTAGATGAGCTTATGGGTGGAAATGATGACTCATGGACATTTGAAGAGTGCATTGCCATATCTAAAACCATGGAGCCTGAGTTTGCACCGGGAGCAGAAGGCAAGGCGCTATATTCCGATACTAATTTTCAGTTATTAGGAATAATCATTGAAATAATAACAGGCATTTCTATTTCAGAAGCTTATCAAACGCGGATTTTTGAGCCCTTAGGCCTAAGCCAAACCTTTTTATATCTTGATGAAAATGATACAAGGCCAAAGAAGATGTATTACAAAAAAGAAGAGCTTGATATCCCGAAAGCCATGACTAGCTTTAAGGCCGATGGTGGCATTGTATCAAACGCTTCAGAATCAATGATATTTATTAGGGCCTTTTATAATGGTGGCTTATTTAATGAGAAGCATATTGAGGACGGCGCAGTTTTCAATAAGATATTTTACCCAAATGAATACGGAGTTGGCTATATGCGCTACAAGCTGCCCGATTTTTATAATGTACCATATTTTATAGGTCATTCAGGTTTATCAGGAGCATTTGCCTGGTATTGCCCCGAAAAAGACGCTTACATAACAGGAACAGTAAATCAGCTAAATAAACCTGGAACTTCTTACCGAATGATTATAAAGATGATTAATGAGCTTTAAGCAGGGGGCTTTTAAGTTTTTAAAGGGTAGTAAAATCGAATTTATAATTGCTAGTTACGGATATTAAGAAGGTAAGGCGCCTTTGCAAATTGGGCAAGTGGCGATGGCCCAAATTAAATAATTCGTAAATCCGATTTTAACGAATCTGAAGTTCAAAGTCAAATTGGCACTAAATGTTTTGTTTTACTAGTTTTGGTAAAAATAGAATTGATGAAAGGATTAGTTTTAAGCATCGCATGCATAATGCTTATTATAGGCTGCAACAAGGTTGAAGAAATAAACCCTTTAAGTTTTGAAAATAAAATGATAGGGCAATGGTATTGTGTAGACTCTTCAGAAAGTATTGTTTATGCAAAATGGGAGTTTACAAATGATAATCGTTTAATAAAAACCGATTTTAATTCCAGCCGTATCGATTCAAATACTACATATCATTTTAGAGATGAAGTTATGGTTACATATTATCCACTATCATGCTTTCCAGCATATTATAAGTTAGAAAAATCTAAGAGAAGAAAATATGCCGTTTATTTAGGAATGCATCATTCTGATTTTCCGAAAGAAAGCTTTATTCATTTTTTGGTAAAGGAAAAGCCTAACACAATCAACTAAAAATGATTGGCATTGTTTGGGTGTTTAAAACCCATAATTCCAGTTGGTTTTCCAAGTGTCAATAATATCTACTGAGAATTTTAAACCAGGGCTTGTTCTCGAAATATTCGATTCGCCAATAACGCCGTAAACCCCTAGCTTGAGCCTGCGTCTTGCGCCGAGTTTAAAAATGCGCTCAACACCAGCTAATACTTCAACATAACGATAATTGGGATCGTTAATCCAAAGGGCTCCTGCGCCTGCCACAGCCATAATTCTACTCTTTTTAAGCAGCGGAATATTATTAATAAGCGCGCCATTAAATTGGTGCATATAGTGCGCTTCGTAATACATGGTACTTATTACGAGCGAAGTATCAAGCAACTGAAAAGAGTATAATGGATTATTAAAAAGCCAAGGATCTGATTGCCTAAAACGCTTATAATCTACAAAAGGCAGATTTTTGGTATTTAAAAATCCACCGGTAGAGAATCGGTAAGTAGATTTTCCGAAAATGCCAATATTGAAACTTTGGTAAATAGAAAACCCTAAGTAGTCAAAATTGACTTCGCTACCAAAAGCATCCCAACCCTTTTTGTGTATCAAGCTAAAAGTAGGGTAGGGGTTTCTAAGTATTATTTTTCTATCGGCTTCTAACATAAACTGCTGCTTTGGGCTGTATGATATTCTAATCTCACTAACCAAAGCATCGTAGTCGTCGAAATCAAGCGGCTCTCTATCGCCTACCCATTCGTTTATTTGACTGCCGTAGTCAATATCATCAATTGATGAACGCATGTCGTAGCTCAGGTTGGTGCTAAAGAAAAAACCATTAAATAGCTCAATTCTGTGGTATAGATTCAGGTGTTCAGTTCTAATATAATTTGAAACACTAAGCTGGTTTAAAAAGGCATCGTAGGTATTAATTGATGAATAATACCTGCTGTAGTTAATGCTAAAATCGCCAAATCTAAATGGATCGTATCTAAAGCGAGCACCCAAATTTCCGTTTACATCGCCGTTGCGTGTACCTACTGACATGGAGCCTTGAGTAACAACATATTTACCGCTTTCAAACCGATAAAAGTATGATGCATAAGGGTTAATTCTCCAGCCACCTACCACATGGTAATTGAGTAAACTAAGTAGCGGCGTTATGTAAATGTGTCGTTTTTCATCTTTTCTAAACCCTAAACCTTCAATAAATACTTCGGTGAGCGTAACCTTATTATATAGCGCTTCCATTGAGTCTTTATACTCTTGCGAGTTTCTAATGGCCTTTACACTGTCTACCCGTTTTACAAGTTGCGCTTCTTTTGTTTTTAAGGGTTCGGGCCTTATTTGGCTCCAATAGCCGGTATCTCTTTCATAGGCATCTTTGGTGGTTAGCGATACCATGGGCCCAAAATGTCCTTTTTCAAAAGCAGGATCTATAATGCGATCTTTATAAGTAATTACGGTACTACCTTCAAAAGTGGTGGTTCGGCGCTCTTTGGTTAAGTAATTAAACTCTTGTCTATTCACCAACCAAAGGCTATCGTTTATAAGCTCGTAGTCTTGTATGAGCTGAAAATCATCATAAAACTTAAGGGTTCCTTTACCAAAGTTGATTTCTACCTTATTTAAATTCCAAATGCTATCATTTACATAAATGTAGCCGCTGCAACTTGAGTTTCCTTTTTTTCTGGGCGTTACTTTTATTTTGTAAACTACACCTTGTGGCTCGCGGTACGAGCTTACTAATTTGTATTTGTAGGTGAGAATTGAAGTGGTAGCAATTGGAGACACCACCGGCACCTCAGTTAGCGATTTTAGATAAACGAGATTCTCGTAAAAGTTGAAATCTAAATTATCATATCTAGGCACAAACAAGCCGCTTGTATTACCATATCTACCGTATGCTGTTCGCTCTTCAAGATAGTTTTTTGGTGCTTCGTAGTCAAGCTTTACTTCCATTTCAACCATATTGAGTTGGGGCTCGGGTTCTTTTTCAGGTTCAAGCTCAGCGGGTGTGTCGCTCAGGTTATCTTCTTCGAGCAAAACCACTTCTACCTTTTTTTCTTTCTCTTTTTCAATACGTGTAACTGTTTCGGTAGCTTTTATGTAAAGGGTGGTGGTTTGCGAGTTAATCTGTGTTTTAAACTGTTCTCGGTTTTCAATTACCTTTTTTACAATATCGTAAGCAGGATCTTTTCTTTTGGCACTTATTACTAACTCATCGAGCTCGGCCACTGATGTTTTAAGCTGAACATTTTGAGTTTGGTCTTTCTCATCAAGTATCACAAAAAGCGTGTAATTCTCATAACCCACCGATGAAAACACAATTTCATAAGAACCCGGTTGAAGAGTAATAAAATAACGGCCGTTGGCATCGGCAGCGGTTCCGTTTTGGGTTTCTCTTACAAAAACCGTAGCAAAAGGAATAGGGGCATTATCGCCATTGAGCACATAGCCGCTTATGTTGTATTGGGCCATAACACTAGCGCCAATACAAAGGAAAAATAAAAGCGCGGCGAGTTTTTTCAATTGTGTAGGTGATGTTTGTTGTAAAGTTTCAGTTGCAATTAACGCTAAAATCTGAAAAGAGATGCATGTGGTGGTATTTTTGGATTGGAAGTAGATTGGTTAGTAAAAAAAATTATAAATTGGGCAATGTCAAAATTAACTATGATTAAGCTGTTTCAAATGCTTATAATGCTGTCCTTTATAAGCAGTTGTTATTATGGAGATGACTCCCCGTGTTATGGGTACCGTGGAAATTACAATCAATTGCAGGAACCTGACTTTTTTAAAGACCTTAATGAGTGGGTATATGTAATTACTGATACTTCAAAAACCACCGATACCCTATACATAGATAGCTTTGTGATAGATGCATTCATTACCCAATATGTAGGTGATTGTTACGAGGATTGCGAAACCTATATTTTTAGTGCATTTGGTAAAAAAGCAGAATTCAAATGCGTGTTAATGGCGGCTCCCTCAAATGTTGGAAACACCTATGACGAATATGAGTATGATTTTAGACTTAATTTTAAATTAGACAGCAATGAAATCATTCAATATAGATATGAGTTCGCAAATACAAATGAAGTTAAATTTAAAAATGATAGTGGGCTAGTACTCGTTAACATTAAACCATATACCATTAGGCGAATAAGATGAAAAAGTTTTTATTTTCATTAATTTTTATAGTTGGAATAAATAGCCTTTTTGGGCAGGCCAGTTTTGAAATGGGGTATATACACCCCTTGCTAAACCAAAGTTTTTCTACACAACTTAACTCTTCTCCTGAACGAGAACACACCATAATAAAATACCTTTCGCACACTTGGTTTGGAATCTTCGCCAATTTTAATCAGAGGTACTCCTTCAATTTTACTTATGACATTGCAAACTTTGACGTTAGGTACTCGAATGCTTTTTTATTAGAATTACCAGAAATTCGGGACGAGCTGATAAACAGACAATTAAGTCATCAGGCTAACTGGTCAACCTTTCATTTTCATTTATCTTTAGAAAAGAACTATTACAAAAAAAACAATTATACCTTTTGGCTAGGCATAGGTCTAAGTTTTACTGAAAATCCATGGCTCAATAGCAGAAGTTATATATTGGGAGAAAAAGAAAGAGAAATAGGTGATGAAACTTTTAGTACTTATAATTCAAGACTATTAGTTGGTAAAGTTGGGCATTTTTATGTTGTTCCTATTACCGCGTATGCAAACCACAAGTTCATTTTTAAAAAGAGAGAAATATGTATTAAAACAGGAATTCAGCTTATTACTCCACAAAAACTTGAGGTTTTGGCGAATAACGAATACCCATTTACTACTGAAGTCAACAATTTGGAAATTAAAGTGCCAGGTTCGGTTATGATATATACAAGCATACAGCTAAACCGAGTTTTAAGGTTTCGCAACTTTGGTTCTAGAGCAAAAGAGGCTATAGAAAATTCACTTTGGCTATTACCAAAAAAATTAGATGAGCCTTATGAATAGAGTCTGTATATATTTATTATTTTCCATAAGCTTTGGTGCATGCGATTATTCATTTAACAGGGGGTGTTCAGAAAAACCTTATTTAGAAAAATTTACTGATACACTTTGGTACCCTGCAATTCAAGATAGATTAACTTTTTTAATAAAAGATACTAGTGGATCTGATACCTTGTTTTTGGAGCAAAGGCTAAAAGTGTTTGATATTTTTAGTATAGCTGATTACGGTTGTAATTTATATTATGAATCTTTACGTTGTGAATTTCATAATGAGAATGAGGGGGTGGAATTGATTTATGAATATTCGCAAAAAGAACCTAAGCTAAGAATTACTTTAGATATTGACGAACAATATATTTATAATTCTACAGTAATAAATGGTTTTAAAAATTTGAAGAGTAGCGAATACTATTACCATATCGATAATAGGGGTGAATCGACAGCAATACATGTTGATAGTGGATTGGTAAATTTTTCAGATGAACACGTAACACTTAAATTGATTAGATGAAAAAGTTAATTTACATTTTTCTTTTTTTCACTGCAAATGTGCAGGCTCAATCTGAACTTACAGTTTCGTGTTTTTCAAGCTTTAAGTTTTACGATGCGGTTTATAACAACGCAAGAAACATCAATTTCAATTCGGCATACCAACCCTTGGTTATTAACCATATGCGCCATAGGTTAATTTATGAGCTGGCTATTTCAATTGAGCTCTACGATATAAGTTTTAGAAGAATGGAAGACCTTATGCAATCCAAAGGGTTTGATAACATCATTTTTGGTAACTATGGAGTAAAGAGCGCTAGCAGAATTGCTCCAAGTGTGGCTCTAAAATATGCTTTTATAAAAAGGGATAGGGCCATATTTTATGGGGGAATAGGATTTGCAATTAGTAATAATTATTACAACGACATACAAATTATCGCAAAGCGCAAAGCGATGGTAAATAATTATAATGTAAATGAGATTTATACTAGTGACTTATCTAAAAACAGGTTTACTTACAGCTACAACTTTACTAGCGGCATTTTAATTAACTTAGAAAAAAGTGGAAAATATATACTCTCTATAGAATCAGGTATTAGCTATTTACATTTAGGTTCTATTGCAGTTAATATGAAGAAACTGGAGGACTCTAATAATATTGACCGACCTGAAATACCCATTAAAATGGATTTACCTACACAGCTTATGACGGGCGCAAAAGTTGGTATTAAGTATCGGTTTAATCAAATAGAAGAATAAATGCGTTGGATGATATTTATAATAATCTGTGCGGTTTATGGTTGCGATGTATATCCTGGATACGATTGCCATAGTTATGACGAAAAAGTTGCTTTGCCTGATTTACCGTATCTTACCGACACGGTAATGATCTATGCCTATTATGACACAAACGGTGTTGAGTTGCTTATTAAATTCGATTCGATTATTACTGAAAAACTCTTATTTTCAGAGGACTACTACTGCCACGCTGAATACGAAGCAATAGTATTTTATGCCTACGGTAAAAGCTTTATACTAAAGGTTTTGCAAATTGCAAAAGATCAACAATCAGGAGGAAAGCTAAATATTCAATTAATTAAAGATAAAGCAATAGTTTTTGAAATTGATGAGAAGGCCCCATATTCTGAATATGAAAAAATTGATTACTACTGGGATAAACTTGTTATCTATTCATCAGAAAGAGGGGTTAACTTAATTCAAACCAATCTTTTTACTTTTAACAGAATTCGATGAAAAACTGGTTGATTATCATTTTCTTACATTGTTCAGTAGTGCTAAAT
>JBMYOR010000065.1:0-9801 GCA_049599535.1 Bacteroidia bacterium
TGATGCTTACTCATGCATTAATGTTCAACAAGTTAACCCCCTTTGGAACATCCCTGATTTACGAGCAGGAATTTGCACCAGAGTTTATGTGCGATTGGAATTCTAAATATATATGGATCCTTTTTGATTGGGTTTTCATTGAAAAGAAAATGAAGAGTATAACCTAGGTAATAAAAGTTAACTGCCTTTGTTTTTGTTGAATTAGGTATTTGTTTTGAAGTATGAAATGGCTTAATTTAATTCTGCTTTTTAGTTTTCCTGTATTGGTGTTTACTTCGGCAAAAACCGAAAAGCACAAAATTGAATGGCTGAGCTTGCAAGATGCTCAAGCCAAAACAAAAGATGCTCAAAAAAAAATATTTGTAGATCTATATACCGATTGGTGCGGCTGGTGCAAGGTAATGGATCAAAAAAGTTTTAGCCACCCTGTAAACGTGGCCTTAATGGAAAAATATTTTTATGCGGTTAAATTCAATGCCGAAAAAGAAACAACTCAGGTTTTTGGAACTGACACCTTAAAGCTAAAACCCAGGGGCGGAAGACCCTTGCATCAATTTGCCAACAAATATGGTCGTACAGAGCGCGGCTTATCATATCCTACAACCGTAATTTTTGATAATACATTAACACATATACAAACTATACCAGGCTACTTAGATCCGCCTACATTAGAAAAAGTATTGGTTTATATTGGCGCAGATTACCCCCTAAAAGGCATTACGTGGGAGCAATTTTCGGCCCAATACGTAAATAAAATTAAAGCCGAAAAAACAAAACCTAAAGCCCATTAAATTCGGGCTTGGTAGGTGTACATATCATAATATTTCCCTTCTTTGGCTATAAGCTCGTCATGATTACCACGCTCCAAAATTTCACCATTTTCAACCACCAATATTTGATCTGCCTTTTTAATGGTACTCAATCTGTGGGCAATTACAAATGTGGTTTTTCCATCCATTAGCTTTTCTAAACTCTTTTGAATAAAACCTTCGCTCAGCGTATCAAGGTTACTTGTTGCTTCGTCTAGTATGAGTACTTTAGGGTTAGCCAACATGGCTCTTGCTATGGCAACACGTTGTTTTTGACCTCCCGATAGCTTTACACCACGCTCGCCAATTAGGGTTTCTAGGCCATCATCAAATCTATCGGTAAATTCATTTACATAAGCCGATTCAATGGCGCTTTGCAATTCAGCATCTGTTGCATTTGGTTTGCCAAAAAGTATATTATCTCTAATTGTACCTTCAAACAAAAAGTCATCTTGCAGTACAACACCCAAGTTTGCCCTGTAACTTTCTAAATCTACTGTTGAAAGATCTACCCCGTCAATGGTAATTTTACCCAACTTTGGTGCTACAAAGGTACCAACTAATGATGCTATAGTTGATTTACCTGATCCCGAGCCACCAACCAATGCGGTAACGCTACCTTTTGCTGCCGAAAATGAAACTCCGTGAAGCACTTCTTTTCCTTCTTCGTATTCAAACCTTACATCTTCAAATTCAAAATCACCATATACTTTTTCTAGTTGTACTGTACGGTTTGGATCATCGTTTTCGGCGGTTACCGATAGTAGCTCTTCGGTTCTATCTAAACCCGCTATGGCTTCGGTTAGCTGAGTTCCAATGTTTCCCATCTGAACAATTGGAAAAATCATTATACCTAAAAACATGGTAAAAGATAATAATTCACCAATTTTCATGGTACCATCAATTACATCACTACCACCAACATACATTATTATCAATGTAGCCACACCTGCTATAAACGAACCCAAACTGGTAACAAAGCTCGATGATATCAATGAACTTTTAACGTTTTTAAAAAGGCGCATAACTCCATCCCTAAACGAATCTATTTCTCTTGATTCAGCATTAAATCCCTTTACTACTCTTATGCCGCCCAATGTTTCGGTTAGCCTTCCGGTAACAGCCTCTTGAATTTTACCACGTTCTCTAAAAATAGGTCTAATACGCTTAAAGGCATAAAATGAAATTACAGCAAACAAGATTACTGGAATTAGAATATATAAAGTAAGTAACGCATTAAAGTAAATTAAGGCCGAAAATGCCCCGGCTGCGGTAATAATTCCACCTAAAAATTGCACAACCCCAGTACCCACAATATTTCTCACCCCTTCTACATCAGTCATAATTCTCGAAACCAACCCGCCCGATTTCATTGAATCAAAAAAGCCAACAGGTAAGCGTAAAATGTGCTCTTGCACTTTTACCCGTAAATCGGCAATTAACTTTTGTGCCTGAACACTTAGAATTTGAGTTAGCGCAAATGATGTAATTGCTTGTATTAGTACTGCAATCCCTACAACTAACACAAACATGCCCATCATTTCGGTTTTATCTTCATCAATAATTTCATCAATTAAAACCTTTGAAGATGCTGGTAAAACAAAGCCCATAATGCGATTAATCATTATTAGGATAAAACCAATTGCAAGGGTTTTGCGTCTTGGATATACAATGTTTTTATAAATGCTTTTGAGCGAATTGGCTTTGATTTTTTTGCCTGCCATTGTGTTGGTGATTTACAATGATACTTGAGTAATATTAGTGCCAAAGTTTTGGTTAAGACAACATGGCAGTTTATCTTGAATTCGTCTTATTTATATCGAAGCTTATCAGCCTTTAAAAAAACCACATGATTACCGCATTACTTTAGCCCCCTATTTATGCAGAATATTCAGTCATTTCTCAACTGTTTTACCTACGAATCGGTATTAGTATTTGATTCTGAAGGTGTTTTGCTGTGGCAAAACCATAATGCAACAAAAAGCAACTTTGAGCAAAATCAGCAGTTAAGCCCACAAGCTTGGCAAAATATAACAGCTGACATAAATGTAAAAGGCAAATGGAAAGGCTCACTCAATTTGGCTGCTAATAATAGTACTGTTACCAAAACCGGATGTGTCTCTTTTATTAATATTGACAACACCCCCTTATTTGTCTTGTATTTGGCGCCAAATCAAGGTCTATTAAATAAAGAGCAAAAGCTACTTGAAAGGTTAAAACTTATATCGGAAAACTCAACTACCGTTACTACGCTATACACAGTTAATGGTAAGGCTGAATATATATCTCCACAAGCCCTTAAAGTATTTGGATATACGCCTGAAGAGTTAATGAATCAACCTACTTATCACGGCATTGATATTGAGTTTAAAAAGCCATACTTAAACTATGTGGCAGAAACAATTAAGGGCAAAACAAGAGAAGATGGCTTAGAGCTTAAATACGTAAAAAAAGATGGCTCAAATATTTGGATTAAAATAAGGTTAAACCCCGTATTTGATTCAAATGGCAAGGTTAACTATATTCAATCGGCTACCAATGAAGTAACTAAACGGAAAGATTTTGAGAAAAAGCTGAGAGAATCTGAACGAAATGCTAATGCAATTATAAACTCGTCTGACTCGGCAATTTTACTTTTAACGCCTGACTGTAAAATTATTACAGTAAATGATAGGGCTAAAATGTTAGGCACCCAGCTGTTTAAATCGGCCATAAAAGCAGGCGATGATTTTATGGCTGCCACACCACGGTTTTATAAAGAAACCTTTAAAGAGTTTTTTGACAAGGCCTTAAGGGGTGAAAGCGGACAATCATACCGCAAACTTACTTTTGGCAAAAAACGAGATTTCTGGTTTTTATTTAAATACACGCCCATTTGGGAAAATGACGGCACTGTAAGCGCTGTGGCCTGGATTGCAACAGATGTAACCGACGAGAAAAAGACCGAAGAATATACCATTACTGTACTTGAGCGATTGAGTTTAGCAAATAACGCTGGCGAAATTGGTATTTGGGAGCATGATTTTGAAACAGGCATAATGAAGTTTGACGACCAATGCCTAATTCTTTTTGATAAAAAAATTGATGTTAAGGTTAGCTTGGCAAAGTGGGCCAAAATGTTTAATGTGCAAAGCAGATCAAAGATTTTGTCATTTTTAGGGAATAAAGAAATATCTGGTATTGCAAATTTTGAACTAGAAATTAATTTAGATCAACCCATTGGATCCTATGAGTATTACAAGTTAAAAGGCCGTATAACTTATAAAAAAGGTAAAGCCGTATCGGCAACAGGTGTATTAATTGATTTTACAAAATCTAAACTAGCTGAAAAAAATCTTGAAGCCAACAGAGATCAACTTTTGCAGGCGCAGCAAGTTGCCAAAATGGGTGATTTTGAATATGATATTAATAAAAATAAAGTAAGCTGGAGTCAAAATAATTATTTGATACATGGCATTAGCTCAAACCAAATGCCTACGCTTAAACAGTATCTTTCAAATATTACTGTAGATGATCGTTTGCTATTTATAAATGCCTTGAGAAAAGCATCGAGGTCAAATGCATCGCAAGAATTAATTGTTCATTTTGGCAAACATGTTTTCAATTACACCATAAAAGGAATGTTTTACCGTAATAAGTTGGTTAAAATAATTGGAACCATTCAAGATATTACTGATAACTTTTCGTTGCAAAAAAAGCTTGCTGATAAAGACAATGAGATAAACGAAAGTAAAAAAAGAATGAGCCAATATTCTTTTATGAATTCTCATAAAGTAAGAGCCCCATTGAGTAATATTTTAGGTTTAATTCAACTGCTTAAGCTTGAGTATAATGCCGAACTTTTTGAAATGCTCGAAAAATCGGCCGATGAACTTGACCACGTAATACATGAAGTAAATTCAATTTTAGCTGAGTAAATACAGATTATAGGCTAAAGCTCCAAATCAAAAATTATTCCGGTACTATTCTCATAAAACTCATACTTTTTTGAGAATTGGTTAATTCTATTTGAATGTTTTTGTTGGCTTCGCTTTGCAAAAATCAAACGTAGATTTTGCCCTTTAAACTGCTTAATTAACCCTAGCTCAGAAACATCTTTTACTAATTGAAGTTTGCTGCTTTTTTCTATTGAACTTACCAAGCTCCCAAATTCGCCCCTATTGGCATCAACCAAAACTATTTGTTTTGCAGGATCAAGGCTTTTCTCTTTATATTTTACCCTAAGCCAAAAAGCTTCAGCGTTTATTATTAAATAAGGCACCACAAGTAAGCCAATTAATTTATATGATTTACTTAAAACCATAAAAACAGTTACCACTAAAACCAAGAGCACATAAAAATATCTATGCAAAACCATTACATGTGGTCGGTAAAGTTCGAGCCAAAATAATATTGGTCCAATCACCAAAAAAAGTGCGTAAAAAAGTAACAAGCCTTTTGTTTCAAAACGCAACTTTAGTTTTAGAATTAAAAATGTAACCGCACCGTAAACAATTGCCGTAATTAACAGCACAAGTTTATTACCTAAAACTTTTATGATATATTTTGGAAGTATGAGATACGTAAAATAGTTAATAATGGTAGAGTACTCCTTAGTTCTTTCTACTGCCCCTACCCTTAGCGTTTGGTTAAAAAACAAGTGAAAATATCCGGGATAAAACAACTCGCATACTAAAGCCCCAATCGCCATTGCCGGTAAAAATTCAAATATAATTGATCTCGTTTTTCTTTTTGCAAAAACAATAATTGCAAAGCATAGTGCAAAAACAATAAATTGATAATGGCATAAGCTACCAAGACCCAGTGTAATACCTAGTTGTAAAATATTTATATACCTTAACTTATCTTTTTTCACATAGGCTACAAACCATAAAACTAACAATACAAAAAACAAGTTAAGCAATACATATGGTCTAAGCACCGACGTAGCCGCAACTGAAGCCGGGTTTACAATCAACACTAATATTCCCAAAAACACCAAATTATTACTAAAATTCAGGCGCTTTAAAACCAGTACAAAAAGTCCTATCAAAATCAGTTCAAATAGCAAGTTTAAAAGCATACCGTTTACAACCGAATACCCAAATACCTTAAACCAAAAAAACAATAAATAATGATAAAGCGGCGGATGTATATCGCTAGTTTTTTGAAAACGATATACATCTTTAATTGAATTATTTTTTATGCCAAATAAGTCAGTTTGCCAATCGTTTACATACCTAGGCTCGCTGCTAAAACTATTGGTGAAAAATGAATCACAATTTCTCCAATTTCCTGTAGCTGCATAGGCTGCAATAGCTCCATCATGAGTTAAGCCCTTTTTAGCATTTAGTTCAGTACCTCTGAGCACCAACCAAATCAAAAGGATTAAGAATATCTTAAAATAAGTTTTTACATTACTCCCTTTAAGGCTAATCATAAAATAGAATTTGCCAAATTTGCCAAAAAAAAGTGCGAATAATACTCACCGTTTCAAATTTTGATTTTGAGGGCAAACTCGAAAAATTACCGGAGTTAGCATTATCTAATAATGAAAATGACTACTGGATTTTATTGCCCACTTTAGAAAAAATCGAAGAAAAAACTGGCAAATTGATTGATTTAGGAGAACCTACTTCATACTCAGAACACGAAATTGAAATTATTCAAGATGTGCTAAATCAAGCTCAAGCAGAGTTGAGTAAAGAGAAAAATGACGAAGAAGATGTACTGATTGAAAGAGATGATGAAAGACTTGAAAACCTATTAGATCAAATTATGGCCATGGTAAACCTTTGCATAGCCAATAAACTTAGCCTTTACACCAAAATTGCTTAGCTATTGAATCATATAAACCCAAATTTAAAAAAGCTCAAAAAACAAAGCTTTGATATTGATGCCATACAAAAAGGCATATTAAATGGTAATCGTACCGCATTGAGCAGAGCCATTACCTTAGTTGAAAGCAATAAGCCATCAGACCGATTAAAGGCATTAGAACTTTTAAATTGGGCTGCTCTGCAAAAAAGTAATTCAATACGTGTAGGAATTACTGGGGTACCTGGTGCCGGAAAAAGCACTCTCATTGAATCTTTGGGCAGTTTTTTAATAAATAAGGGCAATAAAGTAGCGGTGTTGGCAATTGACCCATCGAGCCAAAAAAGCAAAGGCAGCATATTAGGTGATAAAACTCGCATGGAAGAATTGTCTAAAAACCAACATGCTTTTATTAGACCCACTGCCGCAGGCAAGCATTTGGGCGGTGTAGCTGGCAAAACCAAAGAAAGCATGGCCCTTTGCGAAGCCGCAGGGTTCAATATCATTTTAATTGAAACCGTTGGCGTAGGGCAATCTGAAGTGGCTGTTAAAAGCATGGTAGATTTCTTTTTACTGGTTTTGGTTGCCGGTGCCGGTGATGAGCTGCAAGGCATTAAACGTGGTATTATGGAAATGGCCGACATGATTTTAATAAATAAAGCCGAAGCAGAGAATAAAATTAGAGCACAAGCTTCAAAAATTGAGTACACACGAGCCCTTTCACTTTTTAATAAGGCAGAATCTGGTTGGAAACCCAAAGTGGCTACCTGTAGTGCTATTCACCATATTGGAATTGAAGAAGCTTGGAAAAACATTTCGCAATACATCTCAACCACCAATCAAAACGGATATTTTAGTAAAACACGAATTGAACAAAATAAATTGTGGTTTGAAAAAACGGTAAAAAATGGGCTCTTAGAGCAATTAATGGCAGATAAAAATTTAAAGTCGAGGCTAGAGCGTACGGCCATTACAGTAAACCAAGCCCAACAAGACCCCATTGCTGCGGCTTATCAATTGCTCAATAGTATAAGTATAAACATACATGCAACTTAATGGTTAATAATTGCATCATAATGTACAATGGTTTAACCATTTAACAATAGTGTTAACTTTACATTTTTAATTAACAAAGCAATGCGAATACTCCTCCCCATACTAGCATTTCTCATAATATCTTTTTCGCTAAAGGCGCAAACTCCAATTTGGACCAGCGCTTGGAAATTAAACAATAGCGGCTATGCCACAACCGTGGATTTTGGTAAGGATAGCGCCGATAATTTTTACGTAGCGGGTTCATTTTTTAATCAAGTAAAATTTGGTAACACTACATTAACCACTAACGGTAATCAAGATATTTTTTTAGTAAAAAGTGATGATAATGGCAATGTAAAGTGGGCAATAAATTTTGGAGGAACGAGTACCGATTTAGTAACCGACATTCATGTTGACGACTCTGCTAATGTTATTGTAACTGGTTCATTTATCTCAAACTTTATTGCGGGTACTGATACCATTACACCCTCAGGGTTCTCGTATCACGGATATGTAACCAAAATAGATTCTTCAGGAAATGTAGTTTGGACCAAAACAGCTTCGGGGGGAAGTATTCAGCAAGGTAAATCAGTAATAACTGACGATAAAGGATATGTGTATTGGGCTGGCGATTATTTTGGTAATTGTAAAGTAGCAGATGTAAGTGTGAGCCAAGCAAGTGGAAGTTATGATGTATGGCTCGCAAAAATTGGCCCCGGCGGAGAAACAATTAGAGCACAGGGCTATGGTGGCAGCTCAACCGATCAGGTTGTAAAGCTTGCCCTAGCGGGTAAGGCCGTTTACATGACCGGTAATTTTTTTAGCACTAATTTTAAAATAGGATCAACCACTATAAGCACATCGGGTAGTTATGATATATGGTTGGCAAAATTCGATACGGCTTTCAATTCAACCTATTTAATCAAGGGTGGTAGCTCAAATAATGCTGTTGTGTATGCTATTGATGCCAATAAAGATGGTAGTGTTTCACTCTGCGGTAATTACATTTCATCCTTTACAATGGGAGGCAGAAGCGTTTCTGGTAATTGGAACGATGCCTTTGTAACAAGAATCGGGGCAAACTCTAAAGCCATTTTTTTAACAGATATTGATGGCGGAAGTGGTTTTGGACAGAGCGTATTTACCAATAGCATTTTAAGTTTCGATGACGGATCGGTACTTGTTGGTGGATATTTTAGTGCTCAGGTTACAATTGACAAGAAAAACTTTTCTCCCAATGGCGGCAACGATGTTTTAGTTGCCAGCTTTAAGAAAAACGGAGCTTTTAATTGGCTTAATCAAGGCGGTAATTCAAATTCTGAAATATCGGTGGGACTTGTGGCTGACTCGAGCGATCATTACTATGTAGCGGGTTATTTTTCTACTTCTACAAAGTTTGGCAACATTAGCCTTTCGGGCAGCGGATCAGGCATCAATTATATTGCAAAGGGTACCGAACCGGTTACCGCACCTGTTTACAACGGGCTAAGAAACAGAGTACTTTATGTAGATTCTACTTTTGAAAAAAGCTTTGCAGTAAAACCAGCAACAACTGCACAATATACTTTGCTAAATGCCCCAACAGGAGCCACACTCACTGCAGATAGTGGCTATTTTTCATTTACACCTAATGCTAGCCAAATAGGCAAACATAAAGTTGTAATTAAAGCAGAAAACCTTGGTGGCGATGCAAAAGACAGCTTTTTTATTACCGTAATTGTACCAGTTGACGCTCAAAATCAAGTACCAAAATACGCCTGTGTAAATGAAGAAATATCGTTTGACCAAACGTATACTGATGTAGGCCCTGTAATAATTTTGTGGGAATTTGGCGATGGCAAAAAGAAAAACACTGATCGAGAATTTATAAGGTCATACTCAGATACGGGCCAATACGTGGTAAAAATGATGGTTACCAATTGGCATGGCGAAAAAGACTCGCTTATTGATACCATATATATAGCACCACTGCCCAGCGCCGATTTTGTGGTAAACACCGCTTGTAAAGGTGATTCATTACGGCTTACAAACTCAAGCCAGGTGGCTAAAGGCAAAATAACAAGTACCATTTGGAGTAAGGAGAAAGTGTTTGAACAGGCTAATTACAACTACATTAAATATGCAGCAAACTACGATACATCAGATTACCAATTACTCATAG
>JBMYOR010000066.1:0-9782 GCA_049599535.1 Bacteroidia bacterium
CAAAAGGAGAATCCAATCTGTTTATAGTTAACTAGTCTCTGGTTAGCTTGTATTTTAACCGCAACCGCATCTAGTTTCTGGCGCGTTTTTTAGTTTAAGCTAAATAACCTTTAGATCAAGTGTAATATGAGACCATTCAAGAATTAACATTTTACAATTTTATAAAGCTTATAGATTTGTAAGTGTATGAACATTTTACTAGTTGAAGATGATCCATTAATTGGACTCAATATTCAAAATGCGTTGAAATTTATGGGCTATATAGTGCTTGGTCCATTTGTAAAGGGAAACCAAGCATTGGCCGAGATTGCAAAAAGTGATTTCGACCTTGCAATTCTAGATGTTGAATTGAAAGATGATATAAGCGGTTTTGACGTAGCCAGAGAGATTAAAAAAAGCAAGTCAGTACCGGTGATATTTATTACAGGCTTACTTACAGATGCAACTAGAAATGAAGCCAAATCACTAAACGCATTTGCGTTTATTAATAAGCCATTCCATGAAAGAAACCTTTTTAATGCTATTGATTTAGCAATAAATCGCTTTTCTGAAAATGATAATATTCAGTCTGTTAACGAAAACGCTAAAACCAAACCAATACGAATTAGAGATAGGTTCTACGTGAAAAAGAATGAAAAGTTCACTAGGATAAATATTGATGATGTACTTTTTTTAGAAGCGAGTGGCCACTATATCATTGTCTACTTAGAAAATGACCAGCTTCTTGTGAGTAATAATCTCAGTGCATTTTTAGAAGAGCTGAACCATTCTGATATAATCAGAGTACATAGGTCTTTTGCAATAAATATTAAGACCATACCCGATTTTGATGATGCATTCGTTTACTACGGACAAAAGCCTGTTCCCATTTCAAGAGCTTATAAGGATGTGATAAAATTGCACTTAAACACATTTTAACCATGAAAATTCTCTTAGCGGAAGATTCATTTTTAATAACAAAATGGCTGAATGCTAGTATAGATGATTCTAAGTATCAATTTGTTAATCTTAGTACTAGAGCTGAATTATTTAGTAGAGCAGGAGACGAAAACTGGGATCTTATAATCTCCAATATTAGATTGAAGGATGGAAACCTTAGTGAAAACGACCTTTTGGACTTAACAAAATTCACAAGTAAAATGGCTGTGATATCTGGGTTTAAACCTTTTTTTAACGCTGTAAAATGGATAGAAAAACCGCTTTCTATGAGAAAAGTGGAAGATTTGCTGTTTTAACTATTAAAATTTGAATGAACAGATTTAGGCTCATATACGTTTCGGTTTTTGTTATTAATTTAATTCAAACTTCTTATGGCCAAAAGGATGATTTCAGCTTTAAATCTGCATTAGAAGAGATTCAATCTAATTATAATAGCAAGAACTATAAAACTACAGACAGTCTTTCAAATATACAGTTAGAGCTTGAGCTGACTGACACTAACAGGTTGAAAATACTCTGGTACATTACACAAGCCAAATTTGCATTAAAGGATTACACTAATGCCAAAAAGTTGCTTCAAGAAAGAATTAGGATTAGAACAGCCCTACCAGTCAAAGACTCAGTTTATTATGATTGGATGGCAAAGTGTTTTATGGATTTAGGTAGAGTGAATTTTTATCTGGGTAATTTGGATAGTGCTGTATATGGATTGAGCAGCTCTAAAGCAATATATGAGAAAAATAATAACTGGTTTTCTTACACTCGAGTAGTTTTTAATTTATCAGTTGTTTATGGGGAACAAAACAAATATGGGCAAAGTATTAGCCTGCTTAAGCAAGCTGGTAAAGTTCTATCTAAAAGTGAAAATGTAAGTGACCATATGTATGTAGCAAGTGCTACGGCAAATGCATTTAATTCATTAAACGTATTGGATAGTGCCCTTTACTACAATATGAAGGCCATAGAATTGGCTAAAAGTATACCCGATTCCAATTCGCTTGGTATTTATTTAAGCAATATGTCTCAAATGCTTGTAAATGCTGACCGGTTTCATGAAGGAAAGGTCAGAGCATTACAAGCTATTAAAGTAAAAAGTAGATTTACTGAAAACTCAAGTATGGGTTTTGCCTATGATGCCCTTGGGAGAGCATATAATGGTTTAAAAATCTATGATTCCACATTAATTGCATATAGAGCTGCGCTTAGTTCATACTTAAAAGAAGGTAGAACCCAGCAAGTTGGTACTTGTTATTTGAACATTGCTTCAGCTTTTATGGATATGGAAAGTCTAGACAGTGCGGTTTATTATTATAAAAAAGCACTTGATATTAAATATAAATTAAAGCAACGGAGCGGTATTATTATTTGCTATACCGCCCTTGCTAAGATTCACCTTTACCGTGGTAAAATGTCAAAAGCCAAGTCGTTAATCGATTCAGTAAAAATTGGGCTAAATAAGAATTTTGAATTTGATCATTTTCTCGCACATTATGAAAACTTAATTCTGTACAACTCTATTTTAGGCAACAAAAAGCAAGTAATTTGGGCAATGGGTCAGTATCAATTGTATGTTGATTCTTTGAATAACGAAGAAAGGCAAGCTCGAATTGATGGATTACGTACTGTATTTAATATTCAAGAAAAAGAACAGGCAATTGGTAGACTAAGGCAGCAAAATGATTTGCAAAAATTAGAAGTAAAAAATAAAGACCTAGAGCTTAAAAGACGGAATCAACAGATTATTCTAATAGTACTTGTGCTTATTTCTGTCTCAACTGTTCTCTTGTTTATCTATTTCAGATATCAGATTAATATGAAAAACAACAGGCAGCTTCATGAAAAGAATAAGGTTATTGAACAAAAGAATGCTCAACTCTCACACTTGAATAGAGAAATATATCATCGTACAAAAAACCACCTGCAAAGCATGTCGAGCCTACTCGGGATACAGAAATATCAGGTTGACGACCCCAATACTCGAGAACTCATTCAAGAAAACGAGAATAGAATGCACGCAATGGGCCTATTGCATAAAAGGCTTTTTTCTAATGATGGATTAGAAAAAGTAAATCTTAAACATCTTGTTGAAGAGCTTTTGAGTGACCTTGCCTACACATTCGGAATGGGGAATGAACTAGAGAAGAAAATTGAAATTCAGGAAATGGAGTTAGGAGTTGATCAAATGATTCCGATTACTCTGTGCCTTAACGAAGCCGTAACCAACTCTTTTAAGTACGGTCTAAAAAAGCAATGCCCAAAACTTGAGTTAAGCCTTGTAAGAACTGACAAAGAGATAACTATTAAAATCAAGGATAATGGAGAAGGTTTTAGCAATGCAGTTGACCTTGCAGATACAAGTTCTTTCGGAATGGAGCTTATGCAAGGAATGATGGCCCAAATAGATGGTGATGTAACCTTTGAAAACGAAGATGGGGCAGTAGTAAAGCTCATATTTCCTTTAGAAGATTGAAGCATTGAATAAATTACTCATTTATTGGTAAGTCCCATTCAGGAACCATACCATACCATTAAGGAAAACCAAGTACAATTCTGTAATCGTTTCAAGATATTAGACCTTGTTTAACGAACACTTCCAACAAATGAGACTAATAATTACATGTCTACTTCTTTTTCTTTCTCTAATTTCTTATGGTCAATTTCTGGTATTACCCGTTGAAGCAATACAGGGTAATAACAATATGCCTCATATTGTACACGAACAGGCGCATATTACACTTAAAGCGGTTTTATTTGATAATAACCCTTGTGGATCAGGTTATACAGTGCACTGGGATGTAAACCGAAACGGAAACTTTGATGATGATTATTCAAGTTCCGTTACAATCAATAGCACTTCAAAATTTGTAGAAATTGGTAGAACCTTTCTTGTACCGAATGTTTCAGAAACAAAATTATTAAACATAAATGGCAGGGTAACTAATAAGTGCAATAGCCAGCAAACTTATTTCACCTTTAGATTGGCAGTCTTGGATTGGCAGCCTTCATCAAATCCTAATTATTGGACCGATGAGCAAGTGAGTGTAATGTCGAAAATGGCAGAACAAGAAGCACTTTGGAACCTGTTTAGAAAAATGACATCACTTAGTGGAAACTTTGAAGATGAAGAAGCATACTCTAGCCTTGGTTCTAAAGAAGCTACTGCGGTAGGATTTATGGCTTTTGTAAATGCTGGGTATTTACCAGCGTATTATTCATCTTATTCTAACTATAATACAAACCCGCTCAACATGAATGGCATGTCAACTCCAAGTGGTTTTATTGGTGCCAACTTTGATAGATGGTATGGTGGACCTTATGCCGAGGCTTCTAAACGACTAATGAACTACTGTTTAAATCAATTAAGTGTGCAATCGGGTATTCCTTCGGCCGATGAACCAAATACTTGCGGTTACAATAATGGTACAGCAACAAGCTGTAGTAGGGTGTCGGGTACTAATAATAACAAAGGATTGTACTATGAGCTAAGCGGTAAACATGGCGGCTTTAATATGTGGCAAGGTCCACTTATTGCTGCACTTTCTAAGTCTTTATTAGCTTTAGAAGGAACACCAGCACAACTTGGAACTTCAGGAGTAGATGGCAAATCAATTGCCTACATTATTCAAGAACTTATAGATTTTCAGACCTATGCTCAAATTGATCAGAATAACGGTTTTGGTGGGTTTGCATATACAGCAGATGGTGGGAACCATCAGGGAAAATACGTGTTAGCCGAAGCCCCCGGATGGGTTTCAGTTGGTCTTCAGTATGCCGAAAAATATGGCGAGAGCTCAAATGTGGTGGTGCCTAATAGACTTAAATACAGAATGGCTAGAAACTATACCAGTATGCAGAATTGGCAGAACGGAGCCTGGCGATTGCTCACGTCAAGCGGAAAAAGTAAGGGGGCTTTTATTCCAGCTTGTGGAATGTGGGGATTGGGTAGATGGTTGGGTTTTCAAGATTTTACAAGCTCATCTGCTAAGCCATATCCAAATGAAACTTCTATTCAATACAGTACTTTAACCACAGCATACAGCTATTACACTTCTTATATTCAAAACAATTGGTCATCTAATAATCATGAATGTGGCTTAGGCTGGAACGATAGATTTTGGTTGGGTGGAGATTATCTTTTTGGTAACAACAGCGACATATATAATGCTGGAAGGCATGCCAATATTTATGCAATGGCAACATTTGCACTCGCAGCAACCAGTGGAAATGAACCAGTAGTTGAATTTAATGGTCATAATTGGGTAAAAGAGTTTACAATATCATTGGCCAGGCAACAAGATAGAAGCTTAAATGTAAATAACCCACTATCGTCATATTCAGATTTCGGAAGAGTTATTGAAACATCGTGCAACGATTCTACTACCGGGTGTGGTAATAACATCTTAGCGACATCATGGGCTTGTTTGGCATTAAACCCTCATAGAACGGGAAATAGACCACCAACCACTTCTAGCTTCACAACAAACTTAGTTGCGGGTCAAGTACACTTTTTTAAGGCAAAAGACTTTGCTTTTAATGATGCCGACCATTTTGTTTTAAAAGAAGCAAATTGGGATAACCCAAATGTGTATGCCCCTGCAAATACTACCATTTATGGAGATCATTTAACCAAGATTAAAATCATAAATCTACCTTCTAAAGGTCAGTTGAAATTGGGCAACACATTAGTTTCACCAAATGATGAAATATCTGCAGGAAATATTGGAAACTTGAATTATGTAGCTCCAGCAGGAAAGGCAAGCGGAACCAATTTTGCCAACTTTTCATTTAAGGTTTCTGATGGTACGGAATATTCTGAAACTAAAACATGTACCATAAATCTAGACGAATATTACCAACCGAATTTAGGTGCCGGTAATGCACTGAAACTAGAAAACGATTATGATGGTATTAAGCTTCCAACAGGTACAGTTAGTGGAACCTACACCTTAGATTTTTGGATTAAGCCAACGGGTTTTACAAACGGTGTTTATTCATTTACAAATAATAAATACCATATTTTCAACAGGATTTTCGTTGATAATGCGTACAAATTGGCAGTTTACAATGGCTCTAGTTATAGCACTACCAGCTCAGGTTTAAGTGCTAATAAATGGAACCACGTAGCCATGGCTAATGATGGTACATCACTTATTGTATACATAAATGGAATTGTAGCAGGTACTTTTAGTTCAGCAACTTTTTACGAACTAGATTCACGAAGCTTTATTGGCAATAACAAATGGCCTTCAGTCACTTCATTTAAAGGAGAGTTGGATGAAGTAAGATTGTGGAATATAAAAATGTCTCAGTCTTTGGTGAGAGACTACATGTGCAAAAAAGCAACTGCCAGTGATAATGAATATTCTAATTTGGTAACATGGTATAGTTTCAATGCATTTGGAAACACCATGGCTGATGAAATAAATGGCAGTAGGGTGGCCACAACTCAAAGCGGAAATTACAACTGGACCGAGTATTTGCTTCAAGATAAGATTGGTTTCTCCAGTGCCCCAGTAGGTGAGTCGAGCGCTCATTCCTATTCATCGTCATCAAACCCGCAATTGGCTGGCTCAAACGGTGAAACACTTACCTTAAAAAACTTTTCTGGAACCTTTTCCGGGGTACATTTAGTGAATTCTCAGCAACCTGTTTTTGATCAATTGCCAAATCAAACAGTAAGTAAATCACCGTCAAAGTATCAAGTATTTTCTTTTGGAACATCTTCATTTACCTATTCGGTTGACCACAAGATTCCTACGTCATTTGCAAATTATTCTGGTTATAGCCTAAACGGTGCAAGCGAGATACTTTTTGGCTCAGGTACTTTTTCAAGAAAGAGTTTTACATCAAACTCGGGAACCAATACTTACAACCATCAATCAGACATATTGCTACCTGTATTGATAAACGATCAAGTTGATGAACCTGGTTATGTCTTAGATTTTGATGGTACAAATGATTATGTATTATTGAATTCTTCACCAATAGGTACTGATAATTCTTTTACCATTGAAACATGGATTTGGAGATCGCCATCAGCTACAAGTTATGGCCCAATTTATTGCGAATCGGTTTCGGGCCGATCGGATACAAGGAATTACTTATTTATAAATAATGATAAATTAGCATTTGATCAATGGCCAAATGCTGGGGGCTATTTAGGCTCTAGTACAAGCCTAGAAAAAGGTAAGTGGTACCATGTGGCCTACGTACAAGATGGCACATCAAGGAAAATATACTTAAATGGGCTGCTTGAAAACAGCGATAACTCGGCTGAAACCTACCACGGTTATTCTCCTGGGCAAATTAGAATTGGTTCGCGGGGTGGTACATCAGTAAATTATTGGAAAGGTAGAATAGAAGAGTTTAGAATATGGGACGATGCAAGAACCGCAGCAGAAATCTTGGAGCACATGAATAATCCAATCAATGGTGCAGAAACGGGATTAAAAACGTATGTTAAATTTAATGGTAATGTAAACGATCAATCGGGCAACCACACATTAAGCACTCAAAATTTTACCATGTCGGGTACTTCATCAAATTACGTAAAATCTGATGCACCTGTATTTGCAAGTGACCTAAGTGGTTTAATTGGTGGAGGAAATGCCCTACATTTTGATGGAGAAAATGACAAAGTTGATTGTGGGGCAGACCTATCAGTTGGGGGCCGCACTACCTTTTCTGCAGAAGCATGGATTAAAGGTGATTCGTGGGGACAATTCAATACCGTTTTATCTGAGTACAAAACATGGACAGGTGACCTTTCATATATTTTGCGAGTTGAATACGGTAAACTTTACGGTTTTGTTAAAGTGAACGGTAACGTGAAGAAAGTAGGACCATCAGCTAATTTAGACCAAAACAAATGGTACCATGTTGCCTTGACTTATGATAACATCAAATTAAGGCTTTATGTAAATGGAACATTGGTTGATGATAAGTCGGCCACCGGAGCAATATCAGGCTGTACAGGAAATAATATTATTGGGAGCAGTAATTATGGAATATCAACAAATTCAGAATTTTTTAATGGTACAATAGATGAAGTAAGACTTTGGAAAACAGCTCGAACAGCCAATCAAATTAAGGCCAATATGCACAAAAGTCTTACCACAGGTTTTAATGACCTTATTGGCTTATATCAGTTAAACGAAGGATCGAGCACAACTGCTCACGACCAAAGTCATTATAGTAATAATGCAAGGCTTAGCAACTTCTTGCTCAGCGGAAATACAAGTAATTGGGTGCAATCTACCATTCCACTTACTTCAAATGCTGCATCTCAAGCCATAAGTGGATCAGGTTATGCATTAGAATTTGATGGTAGTAATGATTGGGTATATGCCAGCGGTAATTCAGGGTCTAAAACTTCGGCAAGCTCAATAAACTTGCCAACAAGAAATATCACAATAGAAGCTTGGGTAAAGCCTGATCGATTTAGAAATTGGGACGGGATTGTTAGCTTTTTACAAGATAACGGTTCTTTTGAACGCGGCTGGGACCTTGAAGTACGAAACGGAAACAAATTGGCTTTTGCATTGGCGGGAACCGCTTCTTCACCAACACTCACTTATCTTGAAACCGCAAATACATTTAGTACTGGCGATTGGGTGCATGTGGCCGGAACCTACGATGGAACCATTATGAAGATCTACGTGAATGGTATTCTAGAAGCTTCGTCAATCGCTCAATCAGGAGATATTTCTTATGCAGACTCATGGCTTGCTATAGGTAGCTACCGAGACGATAATGAGAATAATGTGTTTGATGGAAGAATCGATGAGGTACGCATCTGGAACGTTACAAGAACGGCCATGCAAATTCAAGATAATTTGCACAAGTCTCTAAAAGGTAGCGAAACTGGATTGGTTGCATATTTCCCATTTGATCAAACAAGTGGAACAACTTCTGATGACAATTCTACCAACGGATTAACCGCTACCTTGAGCAACTTCTCAGGTATCTACTGGGTTGATGCTACAGATAGAGAGCCTTTTAAAACCATTAAAGCGGGTAATGTGAGCAATAGTGGTACATGGAAAGGAGGAAGCTCGCCAAGTGCTTCTACAGATAAGTTGGCGGTATTCCACGATCTTACACTTTCATCGGGAACACAAACATTTGCTGAGTTGAATGTAACAAGCGGCAATAAATTAACCCATAATGGTAGAATTAATGTAACGGGTAATGTGATTGTTAATGGTCAATGCTCAGGTTCAAATACCATACATTTAAATGGCTCATCTAAGCAAACACTTTCTGGATCAGGTAACCTGGGCGTACTTAACGTAAACAACTCCAATGATATAGAGCTAAAAGGAGATATTACCATAGATGGAACCCTACAGCTAACATCAGGGGATATTGAATTGGGAGATAATGATTTAACCTTGGGTGGAAGCACTTCAAATGGTTCATCCTCATCATACATAAAAGTAAATGGAACAGGTAAGGTAAAAACAACGGTAGGCAGCAGCCCCATAACTATACCTATTGGAAGAAATCCCTATTTACCAGTTACATTAAATGATGGCGGTAACGAAGAATATGCAATAGGCATTTCTGAAAACGTATATGCTAATCCCGAAAACGAAACTTCATTACAATCAAGCAATGTAGTGGGCGAAACTTGGACCATACAATCATCGGCTTCTCAAAACAATGTTTCGGTAACACTTCAATGGGATGCAAGTGAAGAAGAAACAGGTTTTAATCGAAGTACATCCTTTCTAAACTACTGGGAAAATGGGGTGTCATCTAGTTGGAATACTGGCTCTTCAATGAGTGCATCAGGTAGTGGACCTTACTCGCTAACAAGAACAGTAAACTTTAGCACCAAC
>JBMYOR010000067.1:0-9699 GCA_049599535.1 Bacteroidia bacterium
AAATGAAAATTCTATTGCCTTTTTATTTGATTGTGAGTTTGTTGGTTTTGAGTTCGTGTAATCCTGTATTGTATCAGCCAAATTCTCCAAATATCCCAATGGTTGACACAACCGAAAGAACAAATATTAAAACCAGTGCATCATTCAGAAGCATTGATTTACAATTTACTAGGCTCACTACATCAAATAAACTAATACAGTCTTCTTTTACAATAAGTGATGTTGGAAAAAGAATATCCCTTGGCTCTGGAAGTATTAAAATTGGAAATAATAGGAACACTTTTACCACCTATGGATTGAGTTTTACAGATTATACAAATAAAGAAAGGTTTCATTTTGATGAATATGAAATAATTGAACAGGCCAATAATTTTCCGTCATCAAGTAAAATCCAATCGAAGCAAATTATGTGTAGATACATGTTAGGCTATATTACTCACCCCAAACCCGGCTCATATAAATTTCAATCTGCCACCGCGCTAGAGTTTGAGTTATGCTTTGCTCCAAAAATTAGTTACATAACAACACACAGAACAATTAATGAGCCCTTTGAATGGAAAGAAGGTGGTGAAATTAACAATCATCTATATGGCATTATCTCTGTACATCAACAGTTTAGCATTTACAAAAGCCTTACTCTTACATTAGGCAGTAGACTACCAATACTTGGTTTAACATTGCCAAATGAATTTATGTATTATACAACGGAGTTAGTTTACGTCAAGGCTGGAATCAGCATCTAAAACACATCCAACTGCCCTTTTTGTGGCCTTCTAAAATGGTGGGTATTCATTTGCCTAAGAGCAAGTAGCTCCTAAAAAATGATTTCTTACTTTAGCCAAATGAAAAATCTATTGCCTTTTTATTTGTTTGGGGTTTTAGTGGTTTTGAGTTCATGTTCACCAACTTTATATGTTGCAAACACTATCAACATCCCATTGGTAGATACATCCAATAAAGTCGACATGAACACTCATGTAGGTTTTCAATCAGCAGAAATACATTCTAATTTCTTAATCAGAAAAAACATTGTTTTACAAAATACATTAAGTGGCAATTATTGGGAATTACATAAGCCATTAAACATCAACCTTTCCAGAAGGCTTAGCCTTGGCCTAGGCTATCAGTTTCAACTTTTTTCTAATAACCAATATTTCACTTCTGCAAACTGGGGAATTTCAAAAGCAAACTCTAGTCTAGAAACTTCCGCAAATGCAATAGAAGCTCTATTTGGAAATCCATGGCCAGCCGATGCTCAAATAGAAGGGACTCAACGCCACTTAAACTTTACAATTGCTCAAATCAAGCCTGGTAGAAGAAAAAAGGACTTCAAATGGATTAACTCTTTAAGCCTTGAATACACTCAAATTCCATCTCTAAAAATTGAGTATCATATCTACAGCGATATTGATGAATCAAGAACCGAATACCATAAACATCTCAAAAATGCAACCTACACCGTTCTAACCATGCAAAGTCAAGCAAGCTTTGGAAATGGACTATTCATAACTTTCGGCCTAAAACTACCTTTTTCTGAAAATGAAGAGCTTTTCTCGCAGCAATTTTATATAACTCAAGAAGTAGTCTATTTAAGACTTGGAAATCGAATATTTTAAAAATTAAAACATCTCGAACTGCCCTTTTTGTAGCCTTCTAAAATGGTGGGTATTCATTTGCCTAAGAGCAAGCAGCTCCTAAAAAATGATTTCTTACTTTAGCCAAATGAAAAATCTATTGCCTTTTTATTTGTTTGGGGTTTTAGTGGTTTTGAGTTCATGTTCACCAGCTCTATATCAGCCTAATACGATTAATGTTCCTACGGTAGATACAACCCGAAATAAAGAAGTAAAAGGCTCCATTGGATTTAGCGCAGCAGATTTGCATGTTAATTTCATGAATAAAGAATCAGGATTGATATACCAAGCATCTTTCAATATGCGACGATCAACGCTTAACCAAATTCCTGGAAGAAGTTTGACCAATGCCAGTCCAAGGTTGGGTCTTGGCATTGGAAAAAAGTGGATAAACCATGAACACAAAACCTCTATAGCTCTGCAAATCGCTACTTCAAGCCTCAATCAATTTGAATACGTTTCTGCTACTTTTTCAGATGTCCTATGGGCAACCAATCCATTGTGGAATGTAACACTTTCTGGAAGACAGTGGCATACTGGGCTATTATTGAGTGGAGATTTTGAGCTTGGTAAACTTCACTACGTACCAGCCTTATTTACGGATTTCACATTTACTAGAAACCTCAGAATAAATAATTATTGGTTTGATCCTGTTACTGAAAATAGTAGGACAAATAACTATCAATTTATAAATAAGGTTTATACCATCCTTGCATTCCAGAATCAATTTCATTTTGGTAAATACCTACAACTCACTTTTGGTATGAAAATTCCTATTTCATTGGGAAGTGACAATTTTCGTGACGCAAAAACATTTTACACTTCAGAATTAATTTACGCCAGACTTGGCATTGGGCTTAGACATTAAAACATCTCCAACTGCCCTTTTTGTGGCCTTCTAAAATGGTGAGTATCCATTTTGCCTGAGTCCTTTTTAGGGCAATATTTCGCTTGAGCCATTTTAAATAGTCTATTGCAAGCTTCAGCAACAGGGCCTTCTCCACGCATTCGAGTGCTAAAGCGATTTTCGCCCAAATTGCCGCCGTGCGTTTGCTTGATGTTACTTAAGATTTTTGAAGCCCTATCTGGAAAAGCTTTATACACCCAATCTTCAAAAACGGTAGCCACTATTCCATTGAGCCTTACCAAGATGTAACTCACTTGGCTAACTCCATTATCAGCCGCGGCTTTTATCACTTCAGGTATTTCATGGTCGGTAAGCCCAGGAATAACAGGCCCCATTTGCGCCACCACAGGAATTCCGTTTTCACTCAAAGTTCTAATGGTTTTCAAGCGCATTTTTACTGACGATGTTCTCGGCTCTAATTTGCGTCTCGTTTCTTCATTTATGGTGGTTAATGAAATAACTACTCGAATCAAATTCCTTTTGTTTAACTCCTTTAGCAAATCCAGATCGCGTAGCAGCAAGGCATTTTTAGTGATGATGCCTGCGGGATTTCTATACTCGCAAAACACTTGGAGCAATTGACGTGTCAAACCTAACTTTCGCTCCACGGGTTGGTAGCAATCGGTGTTTCCCGAGAGTAATATGGGTTCGGGTTTCCAGCTTTTCTTTTCAAAAAACTGCCTTAGCAATTCGGCTGCATTGGGCTTGTACAGGATTTTTTGCTCAAAATCAGAACCTGCACTATAGCCCCAATATTCGTGAGTTGGCCGTGCGTAGCAATAAGTGCAGCCATGCTCGCAACCTTGGTAAGGGTTTATGCCCCAAGGCGTGGGTATATCAGGACTCGGAATTTTATTGACGATCGTTTTTGGATAAACCGTCTGTAGTTGAGTTTGTGGCCTTTCGCTCAACTCTTCTGCATCCACCACGTCTTCAAAAAAGCCAGTATCCAAATCATATTGACTGAATTTGTTAGCCGTGTTTTGCTGGGCTCCGCGGCCTTTGGTTAGTTTAAAGTTATTTGAGTTCAAGGTTAAAAGAGTTTAGTTTGATAGTTTAGAGTTTCTAACTACTTCGCCAAGGCTTCGTAGTTCGATGAGTTTCATGTTTCTAGTCTGTTTCGACCCTATCCGTCTCGCTTCGCGACCCACCTTTCCCTCTTCCAGGGAAAGGATTTTCAGCTCCCTTCTCCGCCAGTTGGCGGATGGCTGACGACATGAGCCACGAAGCGTCATTTATTAATATTTATGCTGTTTCGAAGCTCCAGCTTCGGAACTTAGACATCTAAAGGCGCTCTGCGCCGCTTACATTATTTTCAATCATCATGTGGCTTCGGCTCCGCTCAGCCACCGATATGCTAAACCAGTCATCGAGCGGAGCCGAGATGCGGTTTTAGGAAATTCATCAAACTGGCATCGGGTACCTTCTGCTCACTATCACTGTAACGTGGGTCTGACACCACATCTATTTTTCTTATGCGTTGCGCTTCAATGCTATAAAAACCAAATTCTTCGGCCACCACACCAATTACTTCATAAACACCGCGCCCCCTAAACGGAAACTGCGCCGCCACATTAGGGAAACTGGTGGTGTCGAAAAAATTGCCTTCATAATCTATAAAGCAGCCAAAATTCATGTAATCACCTTTTATGGTTTTGGTGGGCTTGGTATTGATCAAGTAACCCCAAATGCTCACCATTCTCCCCTTTAAACTCGGCAAGTGTTTGGCTAGTAAATGTCTTTCTTTTTCTTCTCTTAGTAGATCAAAAGGGTGGCTTAGCGCAAAACCCAGCAGCTCAATTTGATCAAAAGCATCTTCAAGCCTATTTCGCTCAAGTTTGGGAATTTCAAAATGACGGTGCGGCGGCTTAAACAGCATTTCTTGCCTAAACTTTTTCTTCTCTTTATTGAGCTTAAAGTGCGCTTCCCACAGCAGTTCGCGCTTGTTTTTGCCCGTAAAGCGAAAAGCATCAATTCGTATAAGTATGCTCACTTGCTCTAGCGAAATATTCAGTCGATCAATGAAATCATTAAAATCCCAAAACTCACCGTTAAGCTCGCGCTCTTCTACAATCAGTTGCGCTATACTATTTTCAAGCTCATGCAAATAACCCAAGCCAATGAAAATATCTTTTCCGCTAATGTTGCACAGCACCTGACTTTGGTTTACGCAAGGTGCATGAATATTACCGCCATGCATCCGCGCTTCGTGTATGTAGTCTTCCATACGGTAAAAACCACCACCATTATTTACGCAGGCCACCATAAACTCTAAGGGATAATAGGTCTTGAGAAAAAGGCTTTGATAGCTCTCAACCGCATAACTCGCCGAGTGCCCTTTGGCAAAAGCATAACCCGCAAAACTTTCAATCTGCCGCCAAATCTCCTTGGCCAGCTCATCGGTGTAGCCCTTTTCACGGCAGTTTTCAAAGTACTTCTGCCGTACTTTTTCAAATTCTTCTCTACCTCGAAACTTACCGCTCATGCCACGGCGTAGCACATCGGCCTCAGCCAAGGTGAGCCCTGCAAAATAGTGCGCCACCTTTATTACATCTTCTTGATACACCATTACGCCAAAAGTGTCGGGCATAATATCAAGCATTACCGGATGGGCATTTTTGCGCTCTTCAGGAAAACGGTAGCGCTTAATGTATTCGCGCATCATTCCGCTTTGCGAAACACCAGGGCGAATGATAGAACTCGCTGCCACCAAACCCAAATAGGTATCAACTTGAAGCTTGCACAACAAGCCGCGCATGGCAGGGCTTTCAACATAAAAACAACCAATGGCCTTGCCTTCGCTCAGGTTTTGATTAATGAGCGGATCTTCTTTAAAACTCTGAATATCATGCGCATCAACCAGCACGTTTTGGTTTTGCAACACCACATCAATGGCATCTCTAATCTTGCCCAAACCACGCTGCGCCAAAATATCGAACTTGTACAAACCGGCATCTTCGGCAATTACCATATCAAAATCGCTAGTGGCGAAACCTTTGGGCGGCATAAAGGTGGTACCATAATGGTGCAGGTTGTTTTCGGCGATAAGAATTCCGCTTGAGTGTACGCTGCAATGGCTCGGAAAATTGTCTATTAATTGGCCATAGCGTAGAATAAGGCCTGTCATTTTATCTAGCCTTCGCACGTCAAACTCCCCTTTTGAGAGTTTATCGATCTCATGCTTTGGCAAACCAAAAACCTTACCCAACTCGCGAATTACCGCCCTTCGCTGAAAAGTGACATAAGCGCCCACAAGCGAAGTATTAGGAAAGCGGCGGAAAATGTATTTCGTAACATCGTCCCTATCCGTCCACGAAAAGTCAATGTCAAAATCAGGCGGATTTTTACGGTACAGGTTGATGAAACGCTCAAAATACAGATCCAGCTCAATAGGATCTACATCCGTAATTCGCAGCAGATAAGCCATAATGCTATTGGCACCACTACCCCGCCCCACGTAGAAATAGCCTTTGTTGCGGGCGTAAGTGGTAATATCCCAATTGATGAGAAAGTAAGAGAGAAAACCTTTCTTCTCAATGATGTCCATCTCCTTGGCAATTCGCTCGTACACCGCATCAGGCACATTGCCACGGTAGCGGTACTCAAGCCCATCTTCGTAGAGCTTGGTCATTAATTGCAAGTCACCACGAATAGTACCGGTGTAGGTTTTTTGGTTGTTGTGCCTTTCGGTGTTTCCAAAATCAAATTCAATATGACATTGCGCCAAAACTTGTTCTGTATTCTGCTTTATCTTAGGAAAATTACTAAGCACTTCGCGCATTTTGTCCATACTCACCATGCGGTGATGCGGCTGCCCTTCTTCACTTTGTTGTAGCTTACTTAGCAGAATGTTATTGTCAATAGAACGCAGCAAACGGTGGGCATTAAAGTCTGCTTTGTGTCTAAAAGAAACCGTTTGCAAAAGCACCAATCTATGCTCAAACTTTTGGTGAAAGCCCTTTAAGCCAAAGCGGAATTTGCTCAACTGTTCTGGTCTTATGCCTATGTATTCATTCTCTCGAAGCTGAAAATCGGTGTATTGCTCAAAGGGATAGATGACCAAGGCATTCTCAAAATCAGGAGCGCGAGCAGGAATCTCGGGATTTTCAGTGGTACGGAATTGCGATAGATAGCTGCTGATCTCGCAGAAGCCATCGTTGTTTCGGGCCAAGGCCACAAATAGCTGATTGGCGCCATTTCTAAAATCTATTCCACTCACCACGCAAATGCCATACTTATAGCCCAGCCGCACCATTTCCATACTCGCCGAAGTGGAGTTGATATCGGTATGCGCTAGGCACTCCACCCCATGGGCTACCGCCATTTGCATGAGCTCATCAGGCCGTATAGTGCCGTATTTGTAGCTGAAGTATGTGTGGCAGTTCAAGTACACAGTTTCTAGTTTGCAGTTTCTAACTACTTCGCCAAGGCTTCGTAGTTTGATGAGTCATTTTTTGTCTAAGGTCGGCTAGTTTCGGCTTCGCTCAACTGCCAACCGCTCGCTTCCAGCGAGTGGTAAATACGCTCATTATTACCACTGCATTAGAGCGTAGTGCACACTCGCTGGAAGCAAGCGTCATATATTTATGCCGTTCCGAAGCTCCAGCTTCGGAACTTAAGTATACTATGGCGCTCTGCGCCACACACCACACAAGATGTCAGGCACCTTGTAGGTGGCAGACATCTGACAGAACCTACTGTCTTCTATTCGCCAACAGCGGCGGCGGACCACCCGTAAATGGATTGCCACGGCCAATGGTTCGGGCTTCAATGCCTGATGCACGAATTACTGAGCGCTCACCAAATCGCTTGCGCAAATGGTCCATAGCACCATATAGGTTTATAGTACGCTTCACATCTTCAAAAAGATCAACTTGGTAGCTGCCACTTACCAAATGGCTAAAGCGAATACCCACCAAACGCACCAAAACCCGTCGGTTGTAAAGCTTATCAAAAAGCTCTTGCGCTGCGGGTAGCAACACATGATCGCCCGATGTGTATGGAATTCGCTTTTGCAATGAGCGCGTATCAAAATCGGAGTAGCGCACTTTTACGGTAATGCACGAAGTAAGCTTTTGCCCTCGGCGTAGCTGAAAAGCCAAGTTCTCGGTCATGGCCGTAAGTATGCCTTTCAGCTTGGCTACATCTATGGTGTCTCTATCAAAAGTGCGCTCAGTTGAAATAGATTTGCGCTCCTGAAAAGCTATAACCCGCGATGCATCAATGCCATTGGCTTTCTCCCACAAAACGCGGCCATTTTTGCCAAAGACGTTCTCCATGAGCTCAACGGGCATTTCTTGTATGGTTTTTATGCGCTTAACCCCAAGGTTTCGCAGCGTTTGGTAGGTTTTAGTACCCACCATAGGAATTTTCTTAACCGAAAGCGGTGCTAAAAACTCCTTCTCGGTACCGCGCCTTACTTCTATCTGATTGTTGGGCTTGGCTTGGCCTGTCGCAATTTTTGATACCGTTTTGTTTTGCGAAAGCCCAAATGAGATGGGCAAGTGCGTTTCTTTTATAATGCGCTGCCGTATTTGCGATGCTAATTGGTAGCAGCCAAAAAAGCGGTCCATCCCCGTAAGGTCTATATAAAACTCATCAACTGATGTTTTCTCAAAAAGTGGCACTTCTTCTTTAATGATTTCGGTAACCATATCAGAAAACTTCATGTAGTTGCCGCTGTTGCCACGCACCACAATGGCTTCGGGGCATAGCTGCCGCGCCATTTTCATGGGCATGGCTGAGTGTATGCCAAAAGTACGCGCCTCATAACTACAAGCCGCCACCACACCCCTATCGGTAGTGCCACCAATAAGCACGGGCTTACCCATTAGGCGCCTGTCTTGCAAGCGCTCTACCGACACAAAAAAGGTGTCTAAATCCATGTGGACGATGTTCATGATGGTTTTCAGTTCAAAGTTTCTAACTACTTCGCCAAGGCTTCGTAGTTCGATGAGTTTTTTATTTTATAAAGTCTTTTTGTCCAAGGTCCAACGTCGGTTTCGAACCCATCCGTCCCGCTTCTCGATTCACCACCGAATCAGTCGGTACTTTCAGTTTTCCCTATGCTAGGGAAAGGAAATTGTCGGGCTAGCTCCCTTTCCGCCAGCTGGCGAAGAAGGGCTTTTAAAGCTCCTTCCCTGTGGGGAAGGTTGGGATGGGGCTTCTGTCACAGCGAGTGGTAATTACGCACTAATTTTTACTGTATTGCGCGTACGTATTCGACACTTGCTGTGAAGCGAGCGTCATTTATTTATGCTGTTTCGAAGCGCCAGCTTCGGAACTCTATATACTAAGGCGCTCTGCGCCAACTAGCGCACAATGCAGCCTTTAGCCATGTGCTCAGGCATTTAAAGTTTTTCATACAAGTACGTTTAAAGCGATGAAAAGCTTGCAGCTAGTGGCTCGCCACTTATAGCGAATCCATCCATTTTTTCCTGACACAAATCTAAAGTTGATTTCATTTGAATTCCAATTTAATTTGCATTTTTAATTTGAATGCAATTTTTATTGGCACAAAGAAAATAGCGGGGTGTGCAAGGATGCTGCGTTGTCTCGGCTTCGCTCGACAACCTTTGTGAATTTTATGAAATACCTGTAAGTCTCAAACTAACCAACTTAGTTTATTGGGAAATTGAAGAGTCTCATGATGCTTTTATGAATACAGTTCAAGATACGCGTACATATTGGCTAAACATAACCGACGAAATAGCGATGAACTAATTCATTTTTAATGATAAAAGAACACACCCAATCTTTTATGCAAAGCATTGGGTGTGTTTTTAAGCCGCTCACAACCTACATTTTGCATCAATCATCATTTTTACTCTTTTGCTGTATTTGAAAAGTGCTTTTTGGCGGGGTGTTTTTACCTTTACGGCTTCAAATTCATATAAATGAAAAGAGTATTACTATTTGTATTTGTAATTGCCGCATTTGCTTTTAAAACTAAAGCCCAACAGAGCTATTGGACCAACCAAGGTGAGTACATTTTTTCGTGGAGCCAATATACTGGCGAAACCGGAAACGGTAGCACTCGCACACGATTTACCCTGTTCCCCAACAATGAGTTGGTTTACAACCTTGATAGCCGCGGTATTTTTGGCACCTACTTTGGCCTTAGTTTAAAAAACATTGGCCTTAATTGGGGCGATACTG
>JBMYOR010000068.1:0-6343 GCA_049599535.1 Bacteroidia bacterium
CGCCTAGGACTTCGCGCGTCGCTTCGGTAAGGCCCTCGTCGGTCGCAGCATCAACAGGACTTGCGATCGTGACGTCCTCAATGAAATCGCCAAGATGCGAATCTTCATCATCGCCAATATCCATTTTATTTTGCGAAAGGTAAAATCTGGTAAACTCAAGACACAAACCTTTTAGTAGCCAGGTTTTATTTTGTAAAAGTTGGTTTTGAATGTAAATGGTTTGGATTTTTTGATTGTGGTTAATATCAATAAAACAATCGCTGTCATCGTTTTCAAATCCAAAAGGTATGTTTTCGTCTCTTAAGTCTTTGTATATTTTTACTTTAAAAATTTGAGCATTTAGCCCTAAAAGGTTGCAAAAATCTTCAACTAAATGCTCTAAGTTAAACTCTTGATTTTTAAAACTATTAGCAAAGTTTTGATTGGTATAAGTGTAGTCGTTTCCTTTAGGGTAACCTAAGGCAGTAATTAGCCATTCTAAATTACTATCTATCCATTCGCGATCGGTATTGGTAATTTGTGGATTTATAGGTTTAGGTGCTTTTGAACTGCTAAAATCAATGCCAAAGATTTTCATAAAGTAATATTGAGCATTAAATATAATTGAAGTGCTGTATATTTTCGATTTTATTGCACCCTAAATTTGCTATTATGAATACAGAATCACTTGCTCAAAAACTCGATGCTGCGGCAGTAAAAGCCCAGCCCATAGAACAATTAAGTGTAACCGAAACTTTTGACATTGATACCGCTTATGCCATTCAAGAACAATTGTTGGTTTGCCGCTACGAGCGCGGTGAAAAGTTTGTAGGCCTTAAAATGGGTTTTACCAGCGAAGCCAAAATGAAACAAATGGGGGTAAGTGATTTAATCTGGGGAAGACTCACCGATAAAATGCTAATTGAAAACGGAGGAACCCTAAACCTAAGTGAGTTTTGCCACCCTAGGGTAGAGCCCGAGATTTGCTTTTTGGTAAAAAATGATATTGACCGCGAGCTTACGCTTGAAGAAGCTCCAGAATATATAGATGCAGTGGCTCCAGCACTGGAGGTAATTGACTCAAGATATAAGAATTTTAAGTTTTCTCTTGAAGATGTTGTGGCAGATAACTGCTCAAGTTCAGCTTTTATAGTAGGAGAGTGGCACGATGCCGTGCTAGATCTTTCAAACTTAAAAATGGAGTTGATTATTAACCATAAAGTAGTTGAAGCCGATACATCTGCGGCCATTTTGGGTAATCCTTGGAAATCAGTTTGCCACGCCAGTAGATTAGCAGCTAAATATGGTCAAGAGTTTCCTGCTGGGTCATATTTAATGGCAGGCGCAGCCACAGGAGCGGTTTTCTTAAATCAAGGTGATTTGGTAAAGGCCAGAGTAAGATTGATAGGTGAAGCGGGCTTTGAAGTGGTTTAAAACCTACATTCTAAAAAACTGCTTTTTACTTACCATTCCAATTCTTGTATGGAATGTTATTTTTTACGATAAGTTGCCGCCACTTTTTCAAGAAGAATTTTATTGGGATAAAATACCAACTTGGCTAGTTTTTGCTGAGAATACTACCCGAATCTTCACCTTTATTCTAATCTCATTTTTAGGGGTCACTTTCGATTCACAATCACTGAGAAATAAATTGGGTTGGGTATTATACACCATTGGTACTCTTGTTTACTTTTTAAGTTGGGTTGCACTATTTGATAACAACGATTACACTAGTCAGGCAATTTTATTTGAAATGGGGCCTTCAATAACTCCATTTATTTGGTTGATTGGAATAGGCATTTTGAGTAAACCACTGCATTATAAATTACAAATGATAAAATGGCCTTATTACGCCTTTACTGTCCTATTTCTTTTATTCCACAATTTGCACGCAGTTTATAGTCTATTGATTTGGTGATTCGGCAGAATAATTTTTCATATTGATATATGAATAGACATAAAAAAAGGGCTCATTTGAGCCCTTTTTTTATGTGAAACAATATTTTTATTCAATTTAATCAGCAGGCAAAATCTTGCAGCTTACTTCACCAAAACCAACACGTTTTCCATCCTTTTCGGCATAGCCACGCATAATTACCGTGTCATTATCGGCAATAAATTTGCGCTCACTGCCATCGCTCAATTTAACTGGGTTTTTACCTGCCCAAGCCAATTCTAGCATTGAACCAAACTGATGTTTCTCAGGGCCACTAATGGTTCCAGAAGCCATCATATCACCAACTCTTAGGTTGCAGCCATTTACTGTGTGGTGTGCCACCATTTGCTGAGCACTCCAATACATGTATTTAAAGTTTGATTCGCTGATCAAATTCTCTTCGCCACCTTCGGGTTGTATGTAAACATTTAGGTTAACATCGTAATTCTGATCGCCTTCAATTTGCAAGTAAGGCAATACTGCAGGCTCTTGTTTAGGGCCGGGTGTAGTGAATGGCGCCAAGGCTTCAGTAGTAACTATCCAAGGCGATATGTTTGAACCGAAGTTTTTAGCTAAGAAAGGGCCTAGTGGCACATACTCCCACTTTTGAATATCTCTAGCGCTCCAATCGTTAAAAATCACAAATCCAAAAATGTATTCGCTTGCTTGTTTGGTAGAAACCGAATTGCCTAAGCCATTTTCTTTACCAACTACCAAACCCATTTCCAGTTCAAAATCAACTCTTGCTGATGCACCAAATACAGGTTTATCGGCATTTGGGGGCATAGTTTGACCCTTTGGTCTTTTAAGGTCAGTTCCGCTTAGTACGATTGATGAAGCCCTACCGTGATAGCCTACAGGAATGTGCTTCCAGTTTGGTAAAAGTGCATTTTCAGGATCGCGGAACATTTTACCTACGTTGGTGGCGTGGTCAATACTAGCATAAAAATCAGTGTAGTCTCCAACGGCTACAGGCATGTGCATTACGGCATCGGCCATGGCTATAAATACATCGGGGTTGTTTTGTAAAACAGAGCCTTCTTTGGTAAGCCACTCTTGAATTAAGCATCGAACCGTAACTGTTACAGGTTTACCTAAATCTATATACCGGTTTAAAGTGCTTTGGTTAAAAACGCTTATATCAATGTTTAATTCATCAAATGCTCCTTTATCTGCAAGGGCATACAAGTCAATTATGCTATTGCCAATGGCTACTCCTGCCCTTGGTTGGGTGCCTTGAGTAGAAAAAATACCAAATGGTAAGTTGTATATGCTAAAATCTGAATTCTCGGGTACGTTAAACCAGGTTTTCATATTTGAGTTTTTGTGTTGGTGCAAAGGTATTACGCTTGGCCGAGATATGCTTTGCGAGATATGGCTTTACCCTTATGGGGTTTGGCAGCAAATTAGCCTTTAGTAGGTATTTGGCCAGCACCTAGATTTTACCATTCAAAAGTAAAATTCTTACTTATTTAATTCGGACTAATTACCGTGAGTTTCGGCAAGTAGTGTTCTCGTAAAAGTTCACTTTTTTGGCATTTTTCAGTAGTGTTTTTACTTCTGAAATAAAGGCTTTTTGTTGTGATTCACTCAGTTCATTTAGGTCAAGGCAATAGTCTGTTTCACCTTCTCGGCCCCACTTTGTATCGGTATAAGTGATTTTGGTTTCGTAATTTGTAATAAATGATTCAAACTTGTTTTTGGCGGTTCTGTTAATACCATCTCCAGGGCTGTAAAATGAAACTATAAATCTTGTGGTTGTAATGGATTCTGTTGGTGCTTTATTAGTATTGGTTTTGTTTTTTGAAAACCAACAGCCGCTAAAAAATAACAAACAACCCATTGCTGTAATTAGAATATACTTTAATGCCATGAGTTAATTAATTTGAAGATTTAAAAAATGACCTTACCACAATACCTTGCTTGGTTTGTATGGCTAGGTTGTAATATCCCGTTGCTAAATTGTTAATATTAAAAGTGTAATGGTTTATACCTTTTTGTAGTTCAAAATCAGTTATTGCTTGCCCCATTGCGTTGGTAATAATAATAGCATCAACATTCATATCGTTTTCAATATGTAAGGTTAAAACACCTTTTGTAGGGTTAGGGCAAAGTGTAATATTATAATTCTGATTAACTGAATGATTTACAGAACTGGTACTGCAAATTGAGTTTTTGAGTAACTCAGGTCTAAAAGTTTCAATAGCCGTTCGCATTCTTGATTTTTGGCCTTTTGTAAACATAGCCATGCAATCGTCATCTACATAGTCCATGTAATTCATAAACATTTCGCCGTGCTCGTTGCTACCGCATTGATTATTGGCATTGTACGGAAAACTCGGACAATCATAATTATCCCACTCTTGCGGTGGAGTGTCATCAACACCATCAGTGCCACACTCTTCATCGCCCCAAATGTGTTCAAGATAAAGCCAATGACCCACTTCATGTGTGCCAGTTCGGCCGCTTCCATTTACTTCAAAATCGCCACTGCCCGCAGTACCTGTTGTACCAAAACATCTAAAATGAATCACCACACCATCTTCGTCAGGGTACTCATCAAGCTCAGTAGGAAAAGATGAGTAGCCCAATGTGCCCACATTTTCGTCAAGATTGCAAACCCAAATATTCAAATACCGCTTAGGATCCCAGTTGTCGTGTCCGCCTTCTGATGTAAATTTTTCGCTTCCCCAGCCCGACCAATTGGTTGAATCTGTATAGGTACGTGTAATACCGCTATGGGCATTGCCATTGGGGTCAGTGGTGGCTAGGCAAAACTCTATTTCGCAATCGGCCATTAGGTTGTAAAACGGATGGTTATTGCTTAGTTTATTATCATTTAATAGTCTAAAATCATTATTAAGTACCGTAAGCTGAGATTGAATTTGAGCAGCTGAAACATTCTCTTGCTCGGTGTGGTATATTACATGAAAAACAACCGGAATTGAGATAAGATCGTTTTGCCTTTTGTTTGCCCTATTTAGCTGTGCATTAAAGCTATTTTTTTTCTGCTCAAGCGAATTAGCAAAAGCGGCGTTGGTTTTTATTTTATGCTGGTGGTGAATATGACTTTTACACTTGTGCTGAGCAGTGGTAACATTTACTACAAAAAATGCAAGTAAAAAAAATAGTTTTTGCTTTAGGTTCATAATAAAATCAATTAGGTGTTTTAGTTGTTGCTAGCCCACATTAGGTAGTCTTTAATATATTTATTTAGGTCGCCATCGAGCACGGCTTGCACATCAGATGTTTCGGTACCGGTTCTTACATCTTTTACAAGTTTGTAAGGGTTTAATACGTAATTTCTGATTTGTGCTCCCCATTCAATTTTGCTTTTGCTGGCTTCAAGCTTATTGCGTTCATCTTCTCGTTTTTTTAACTCTTGCTGATATAATCTTGATTTTAGCATTTGCAAAGCCTTTTCTTTATTCATTAATTGGCTTCTCGATTCTTGGCACTCAACCACAATTCCGCTGGGCAAATGTTTAATTCTCACCGCAGTTTCTACCTTATTTACATTTTGGCCGCCTGCTCCGCTACTTCTAAAAGTATCAGTTTCAAGTTCTGATGGGTTAATGTTAATTTCAATGGTATCGTCAACCACAGGATATACAAAAACCGATGTAAATGAAGTTTGCCTTTTGCCATTGGCATTAAAAGGCGATATACGTACAAGGCGGTGAACGCCAGTTTCGCTTTTCAAATTTCCGTAGGCAAAATCTCCTTCAATTTCAAGAGAAACTTGCTTAATACCGGCTTCATCGCCAGGCTGATAATCAAGTTCGCGTACTTTATATCCGTTTTTTTCGCCCCACATAATGTACATACGCATGAGCATTTCGCCCCAGTCTTGGCTATCGGTTCCGCCTGCACCAGGGTTTATGGTTAAAATGGCGTTAAACTGATCTTCTTCGTTGCTCAGCATGTTTTTAAACTCTAAGTCTTCAATAAGCTTTTGTGCAATTTGGTATTGCTCATCAACTTCTTGACTTGTGGCCTCGCCAGCCGCTGCAAAATCTAATAACACATTAAAATCATCGCAAGCTGTATTGGCATCTTCATACGCTTTTACCCATGTTTTAATTGATTGAATTTGCTTTTGAGTTATTTGGGCTTCTTTGGGGTTATCCCAAAAGCCATCTTGTGTAGTTTTAAATTCAAGGTCTTCAATCTGACGCTTTTTTTGAACTATGTCAAAGGTATTGCTCCAGCTTGCCTAGCCTTTCGTTGAGCGTTTTAATCTGTTCGTTCGAAATCATTTAATAGGAATCCATTATTAGGGCGAATATAACTTTTACCTAAACAATAAGCAGGTTTATATGTGTTCTGAAAACCGTAAAACACATAAGTTAAGCGCTAAAATTGAAGATTTTTTTTAATGTAAATTCAGTTATGCCATTCTAAAAAACATGTTGCCTTGCAATTAAT
>JBMYOR010000068.1:6353-9340 GCA_049599535.1 Bacteroidia bacterium
GTCAATTAGGTAACTTTGCAGCCTTAACTATTCGTTAATCTATACACTGTTAAATGTCTGTTTTTTGGAACGTTTGTTGGAAAAAGCATGAATCGCATTTGACAAGTAATTATTAGAAAAAGGAATTATTATGGAAAAAATGATACGAAGAGTACCGCTAAACTGGCTTGCTATGGTTTTGGTAATAATATGCGGTAATGATGCCATGGCGCAAGGGTATATACCCCGAGTGGCAGTGCCTGCACCAACGGCTATTGAAGACTATAAAAGGTGCGACGAAGAAATGGTTGATGTTTATGATACTAGAACCTTTAAAGCTTGCCTTGATGGGCAAAAACAAGCCAGATATACCGCCGAGCAATTTGCGCTAACCAATGGTAAACTACACGGTTATTTAGAAGGTTTTTCGTATGCCCTATACCATGCAACCCAGGCCAATAGAACCCATCAAGAAGAAATGGCAAGGGGCCAGCAAGCATTATATGCCAATGGCCCAAGCATGCAAGCCGGTATTGATGCAGGTGTGGCACAAGGCTTACAGTTGGGAGTTAAACTTGGTAAAACAGATGCATTGGCACTATGGAACAATGCTTTTAGCAACGGTAAAGTACCGCGCGATAGATCATCGGCATATTATAATGGCAGTCTGCCCGAGTTTAATATGAGCATTGCAAGCCCTTATGAGTATTATGTAGGACGCAAATCAGTTGATCAAATTTTAAAAGAAGATGTAAATAAATCAATGCAAATTGTTGCGGTAAACATACCCGATAATCAACTGTATTTGGTGGGTAATAATCAATATAATGTATGGGATCTATGGTTTGATAATGGTAAATATGAAGTACAGCGATACAAATCGGGCGGCTGGATAGACCCTAATAAATCTTTTGAATTTTGGCAAAAATACTCTGAGCAGCTAGGCCAATATGATGTAAATAGCTACAGCAATTTACCAAGTTTGTATACCGATAAAGTGGCTAAAGTAACAAAGCAAGTTAGAAACCCTGACGGCACCACCAAAACAACAACGGTGAGCGCTACGGTAAACCTAAAGCAAATATTTAAAGATGGATTTTTAGAATCATATAGATATTACATGCATCATAACTTTAATAAGGGTTTTCATGAGTACTTAAAAATGGGAGCCTTTGCAGGCGAAGCCGTTGGCGTACAAATAGGTAAGCGCTTGGCATTTGAAAGTGGATATGCCAATGCTTATGACCAAAAGTTTTGGGCCGATGCACAAAAGGCATTTGAGCAAAGCTATAGAAACGCCTACACCAAGGCTTTTGATGATGTTTTTAATGATTATAGCAATCATGCAAAACTGTCTATTTTAAATATTGTAACTATTGGCGAGGTAAATGATGGAATTTTATCGCCAGGCGAAAAAGTAAAGTTTAGAATAGTGCTTGAAAATAAAGGTGCACAAAACACTAGCGGGCTAAGGCTAAGTGTAGCGGGCAATGTAACGGGTACCATAAACGAAACCATTGGTTCTATGTATTCTTTTGAAACCAAAACCTTTGAAACAGGATATCTTTTGCAAATTAGCAATGGCCATGATGTGCGAGAAAACATAGCACTTGATTTTAAGCTAAGTGGCACAAACTCAAATGTGGCCGTTTTTAGTTCAAGAATTGATGTGAGAAACCAAATAGAAGCCTATGGTTTGGCTTCGGTTTCTAATATTGATGCAGTTGAAGGAGTGGCCGTGGTAATGCTGCCTTTTAAAAATGTATCGACCAATAGCGCGGCAGAAATATCGGCAGATGTGCTAATAAACGGTCAAGTTAAGGGCAATACGTATATAGGCACCGTGGCCGGATCGAGCGAGCAAGTGGCATCAGTTTCAATTAAAGGATTAGATCCACTGCAATTGCTTGATGGTATACCTTCTCAAATTCAAATGAAAACCAATGGCAGAAAAATTGAAGATGCCGAAGGCGCTATTGTAATTAGATCTAAGTTTCCGATAAGAGATATATCGTCGATTTACTTAAGTACGGTATCGGCTAACGGCTATCGAAAAGTAAGCCAACAGAAAGCTGAAACAAAAATTTTGAGCTTAAACAGTGATCAAACCATGAGTATTAGGCGTAGTGCCAACTTGTACAAGAGAAACTCAGGCGCCACCATACCAGGTCAGTTGATTTTGCAGCGTACCAAAAGCCCCACATCCGATAAAGCGTTAAACGATTTGGCCGTAAAAATGTGGGTGTTAAATAAAAAGAGTTTACCTGTTTTTTTAAGTTCAAAAAGACGCTATTACAGAAAACTGTTAGATCAATTAACCATTTCGGGCAGTGTTAAAAGGGCTGCTAAAAGCTAGCTTAGCCTTTTTGGGGAGCTCTAAAAAGCTTCGTAAGGGCTTATGCCGTCTTCAATATGCCTAATTTCGGTATTGTTGTTTTTTATAATAATTGAGATTATATCAAAGCGGATTTCATCGTCAATTTGGTTTTCTTCAAGATATATTTCTGCGGCATCAAAAAGGTTTTGAGCTTTTTTACGGCTCACTGCGTCTTCAGGGTATCCGTGGCTAGTAGTAGTGCGCGTTTTTACTTCAACAAAAACTATTTCGTTGCCAATTTTAGCAATAATGTCAATTTCAAGTTTGTTGTAAGCCCAGTTGGTTTCAATTACGTGGTAACCTTTTCTTATTAAAAAATCAGTAGCCAATTGCTCACCTTTTTTGCCCGTTTTATTGTGTTGTGCCATCTTTTACAAAGTTGTCGAAGGTAGAAAGTTAAAAGGTTAAAAAGCTGTTCTTGAAAGGTCACTGCAAACTTTTTAACGTTTTAACCTTTCCCATTTTAACACAACCCTAGTGGTGATAGGGTTCTCCTTTCAAAATGGTCATGCTTCTATACAGTTGTTCTAAAAATACCAATCTAAATAGTAAGTGATTCATGGTCATTTGTGAGAATGAAATTTTAGCATTTGCCCTTTGGTAAACAGTTTGGTCAAAACCAAAAGCACCA
>JBMYOR010000069.1:0-9328 GCA_049599535.1 Bacteroidia bacterium
ATTTAGTAAGTCGAATGAAAACTGGTTCTATTATTATTGATGTTAGTATTGATAGAGGTGGTTGTTTTGAAACATCAGAAGTTACCAATCATAACGAACCGGTATATGAAAAACACGATGTTATACATTACTGTGTGCCCAATATTCCATCAAGGGTTAGCCGCACAGCAAGCTATGCGCTATCAAATGTGTTTTCAAACTTGTTGATTGAAATGGGTAGAGTAGGCGGCTTTAAGAATTTTGTTTGGGAAAAAGAATTTGTTAGAGAAAGTGTGTATTTATACAAAGGCATTTTAACTAATGATTTTATTGGCGAAAAATTTGGGGTGCCAAGTAAAGATTTAGACCTAATAATTGCATCAATGTTTTAAGTTTTACATTTCTAAAGTGAAACTAGCTGAAAAGAAATGAGGTTTCTGACATATTGGTAGATTTTATGGCGATCAAGTAAATAGAAAACTTTTTCTCGGTATTGGATTTAAAAAAATAAAAATGAAACTGATTAACTTCAATTTACAAGAAATAGAAACAGCACTTAAGGCATTGAAAGCAAATTCTCAAGCATTGTGGGGTAGCATGTCAGCCGCTCAAATGGTTCAACACCTAATTGATATTACCAAAATAAGTAATGGTAGTATTCAAGTTGAGTTTGCCAATAAACCCGAGAACTTGCCAAAGCTTTGGCACATACTTTATAAAGAAGTTCCTTTTCCAAAAGAGTTTGCAGCGCCCAAGCAAGTTGAACATTTGATAAGCCAAAACAAATCCGAGGAGCTTGTAGAAATTGAACTCTTAAAAAGTGAATTGATAAAAGAATTAGAGAAAATGGAAGCTCATCTGAGCGATGGCAAAAAAGTAACAAACGCGGTTTTTGGGCCACTTGATATAGAAGATTGGAAATGGTTTCATCGTAAACACATTAGCCACCATTTGGCTCAGTTTAATCAATGGGTGTATTAAGTATTGAGTTATGAATAAACTGTCGTTATTATTTATTTTTATTACTATTTTATCATGTAAGCAGTCTTCAATTAATAATGAAAAATCAGAAATAGTTATTAATGCTAAAGAATTGCAAATTGATAGAGATTCAGTACTTGATAGTTTAATAATTACAAAAACTAAAAGTGTAATTGAGCCTGATTTAGTGACTCAAATTGACACCACAACTACAACGCTTGATGGTGTTTACAAAGTAAGGCTTTTTGATGTTGAAGAAAACGAATATGATACCATGGTAAATATTACGTTTTTAAAAAATATTTTATTTAGGCTTTTGGATTTTAAATACCCAAAGTTTATGGTAGGTTTTAGTGACTCTAATCGTTTAAGCTTACTTAGAGAAAACATTGATTTACATATAGAAACATCGTTTTTTGATTCTTCCAAGTGTCAAATTGATTTTTCGACTAATGGAGTAGTAAAATCAATTAATGGTGAAGGCTTTTGGGGTACTGATGGTTTTTTGCCCAAAATGCAATACGAGCAATTTATTATATATAAAAATGAGAATAAGCTTAATTTATTAGATCAGGTTTTTAATCTATTTGAACCTAATATAGATTGCCATAACGATGATTGTTATACCAATGCTTATTTGACTGAAAAAGGTGAAATTATAATTTGGGCAACAAATAGCGATGGGGCAGGCGGTTATGATTTGATTTTAATAATTGATAAAAACCTTGAGTTAAGCCATAAAATAGTAGGCTTCGGTTTTTAAAAATGATAGGATATTGGTGGTTTTGCCTTAAAATTTATAACATCGAATATGATATCATTTTTGATGCCTTAAAATAAAAAGCGAAATCAGTAAAGTACCAATTTCGCTTTAAAAATAATTTAAGCTAAAATCTATTTTGTTTTTGCAATAACGGTTTCGCCCATTTTAATAAAATCGTTACCGCCTCTAGCTCCTTCTGCTTTTTTAAGTACCTGACCATTACCATCAATAAATAATAATGTAGGGTAAGCTCTAATTCTGAATTTACGAGCCACTGCCGGGCCTTCACCGCGTTCTGCATCTATTTTAAAATTAATGAAGTTTTCATTGTAATAGTCGCCAACTTCTTTTTGTGTAAATACATAATTGCTCATCATTTTACATGGGCCACACCAAACAGTGTAAATATCAATAAATATGGGTTTCTTTTCTTTTTTAGCTAAAGCCAAAGCTTCTTTATATGTGCCATGAAAAAACTCAATGCCTTTATCTTTTGATAATTCGGTGGATTCAGGTTTAGGTTCAGGTGCTATTTTGTATGCGCTTAGCGTTATTGAAATAATTGCTAAAACAGCAAATAGTGTTATGTGCTTAAATTTCATTTTGATTTGTTTTTAATGCGTAACGAAAGTAAAAACGCAAAGGTTCTTTTCAAAGTGCATTAGGTTACATTAACGCAACAAGGTTAACAGCTTGTTCACTCATTTGAGTTATTTCTTAAATGCCCTAAAAGCAACAATTAAAACTAGGGCAAGTAATAAAAGTGCTCCAACCCAAAGTAAGTTGTGATTTGATTTTGATTCAAATTTGATGGGATCGAAATTGCCCATATGTATGGTGTTGGCCCAGTAGTAAGGGTGTTGATGAAGTTGGTCAGCGTTATTTAAAAAGTCTCTTTTTGCCTTTGATAATGCTTCAATTTTATTGTGACCATCATTCAGGTATTTATAGTAATTGCCCGCAATTAATACACTGCTGTTATCGTCGGCCCGCCAATGATTCATGGTAACACTATGGCAGCCTGAGTAGAAAAAAGCATTTGCTAAGCTAAATAAACCAATGCCGTTTCTTTTTTGCCCAGCTGCAGTTTCACAAGCTGACAGAAAAATACTATTCGCATTAAATGGGGTAGCAAATATTTGATCTATTGCAATGCGGCTTTGGTTTGAGAAAAGTAGATGAGATTTTTCAGGAAAACTATCGTTTAAAAAGGCATGAGAAGCAAAATGAATCAAATCATACTTGGCGAGTTTCATTAAAAGACTATCATCGGCAATTACTAAATTTTCAAGCGTTTCAAATTCAAGTTTGCTGTCATCATTAATTCTTTGCACTTCTTCATTGTTGTTGATGCTAAGCTCACCATGATATTTGGGGGCAATTGCCATGGCTTTTTCTACCCTATTTTTATTTGAAGTATTAAGCCAAACGGCCAAGGAGTTTAGGTAGCCTACATTTTTTGTTAATGCAATTGGTTTCTCTTTTTCTATTAAAATATCAAAAGGTAGATAGTTTAACACACCGCTTGGGTTAACCAACAGGGTGTTGTACTCAGCCTTAGGTAGCAATAGCTTGCTCAAGTCCTTTACTTTAGTATTAAAAGATTCGGAGTTAAACTCCAGCGTAGGCATCTTGCTAACCATGCTAATAATTTCTAGAACTTGCTTCTCAAATTCTGCATTTTTAAATGACTCAATTTTTATTTCATCTTTAGTAATTGAAAAAATGTAAGTGATATCATTATTGCTAAAGTATGATTGAAGTACGCATGAACTACAGGTTTTCTTCTGGAGCGCACTCAATTTAAAATTGCTTTTGTTGAGCAAATAGTTGTAATAGTTGGGGTGTTCATCTTTAATGAGCTCCGTTATCTGCTCTAGTTTTTTACTAATGGTTTCAATTTTCTTACTCGTATTCTTTTTCTTGTCGCCTTTTTCACTTGGCAATTGGGTTATTAAAAAGTCAAGCTCTAAACTCAGATGGTGCTCAAGGTTAACGAGCGAATCGTTTTTATAAATTCCTTGAAGAAGGCTTGCTTTCGAAAAGCTTTCTCTTAGTAATGAAGTGTTGTACTGATCATTTAGATTCAGGGCAATTTCAAAATAGGCCATTTCATTTGTTGATTGATACAGGTCAATTGCAGTACTAATACCTAGTTTATATAACTTCTCAAACTCATCAAAAACCCTGAATTTTCCTTCAGTAGTATTGGTATAATGAGCTTGAGTACTTGTTGCCTTAATCCCTTTTTGCAATAACCTTAGCGCAAAATCTTGCTCATTTCTTGATTTGTTTTGTTGTCCTAAGATTGCTTTTGAAACAAAAGAGAGTGCTTCAAGCTCTTCTTTTAAAAGGTATCTATTTTCGATTTCAAGTTCTAATTTTTGAAACTCATGAGCATTTAAACCAAATACACTTAGCGAGTAATACAGAACGGAATCATATTGCCCGTTTTTGTCATGTGCTTCCGCTATTAAATTATACAACTTGGTTTGGCTCAAAGAATCACCAACAATTTTGTTTGCGTAGAAGTGCTTTGCAGCATAAAGGTAACTCAGTGCAGAATCCGTTTTCGAAAAATCAAGATAGAACCCAGCGAGATTTGAAAAATGCCAGACAGTTTGGGGGTGAAAAGCACCTGCTTTCAATATGTTTTCAAGCCCACTTTTATAGCATTTGAGTTCTTTTTTTGGCGACATTAAGTCTCGGTAGATTCTACCCATATTGCCATGCGAAAGTGCTTTTTCTTGACTGTATTCGCCAAATACAGCTGTGGCCATTTCAATAGCCTTTTGTTGCTGCCTTAAGGCTAAGCTAAATTGCTTTTTGCCACGAGCAATCATTCCCAATACATTGTAATCGTGGTAAAGCTCTACCGACTCTTTATTTATGCTTTGGTGCATGTCTAAAGCCTTTTTGATATGAAGCTCTGCCAAGCTCAATTGATTAAGATCGTAGTAGGCCATGCCTAAGTGGTAGTAAGCTCTACCAAGAACTACCGAGTCAATTGGCGATTCATTTTCTCGAATGGCTATGCATTTTTCGTATGCCTTTTTGCCTTCATTGTATTTACCAAGTCTATTGTATCTAACCCCAAGATTGTTTAATACGGTTGCCATTTCTGAAGCATTTGCCATTCCGTTTGCCAGCAGTATTGATTTCGAAATTTCTAGATATTCAATCTCCTCATCAAAACGGCCCTGCTCTGCCAATACAACACTTAAGTTGTTATAAAGCTCAGCTACTTTTAAGCTTTTCTCACCAGTTACATTTTTGGCAATTTCAATAGATTTTAAAAGTCTTTTTTCGCAGTTTTCTAAATCTTGATTCATGAAAAAAGCAAGGGCATAAGCTAGATTGAAATCAATACTCGCAGCTTGGTTCGGAAATGTGTCAGAATCTGCCTTTCTAAACCACTCTATAGCTTCTGTCAATTCTCTTTTTCTCAGGTGGATATTTGCCAAAATCAAGTGAGCTCGTAGTTTTATGGTGTCAATGTCTGAGCAACTCTGGCTAAGCTCAATGCAGACTTCTTTTGCTTTATTATACTCCTGGTTTTGGTAAAGTTCTTTGGCAATGGCAATTTTTTCTACGCAGGTATTTTCTTGACCAAGTATGGTGAAAGCGGTTAAAAACAGGGGTAAGAAAGAAACTACAATTTTAAAAAGTGAACTCACAAAAAATATTTTTTTCAATTTTACATGTAATTATTCAAGATAGCACGTCATACCTATGAGTAGCATTGTTAGAAAACTTGCTGGCGTATTTAGAAAAACCAACTACAGCCAAATAGCTGACGAAGTGTTGGCGGCGCAGTATGCAAAAAATCATAACAGTGAGATTATTGGTGAACTAATGAAAAGATACCATTCGCAAATTGTAGCCTTTGGTTTTAAGAGCTTTAAAAACCAAGATGACGTGCAAGATTTTGTGCACGATGTTTTTGAGAAGCTTAGCGAAAAATTAAAGTCAGCGGAGGTAAAGCAATTTAAAGCCTGGCTTTACACTACCATGCGCAACATGTTTTATGATGATGGTAGAAAACAAATAGTTCGCGAAACGTTTGCAGCAAATGAGCAGAATGCAAACTCCGAAGAATACAACCCGCTAAAACAAGTTGAAAGAAATATTGATCAACAGCATTTGCAAAAGGCCATTTTAGAATTAAATGAAAAAGAACAGCGCTGCTTACAATTGCTTTATTGGGATGAGCTGAGCTATGCCGAAGTAATGAAACAAATGGACTTGACCTTTAATCAGCTGCGTGGCTTAAAGGATAGAAGCCTTAAGAAATTGAAAGAGAAACTTCAAAATATTTACTGAGTAAAATGAATTTGAGTTTAAGTAAAATACAGGATTTTATAAACGAAAGCCTGCAACAAGATGAAATGGATGCCATAAATGAGCATTTAAAAAATGATGAACTTGAGGCCGAAAGAGTTTGCAGTGTAGCAGATGCACTTGAGCAAGGTAAAACAGTAGAAGAGCTAAAGCAATTTGAAAGAGTGGCCTACAAAAAAATAGATGAAAGTAGCCAGCAAAAAAGCAATATATCTTTAAGAATAGCAGCGGCTGTTATTATTCTATTCGTTGCAATTGGCGCTTTTTATCTTGTAAATGGCACTGGCAAAACCGATTTATACGCTAGTTATTATGAGCCTTATGAAAATGTGCTCAAAACGCGCGGAAACGAAAGACTTGAGTGGGCAACTGCCATGATGCATTACGATAAAAAAGAATATGCTGAAGCAAAAGCTGAGTTTCTTTCTTTTAGCGAGGAAGAAAAAGCAAAACCACTTTACAATTTGTACTTGGGTATTGTGCATTTAGAGTTAGATGAACTTGAAAATGCTGGAACTCAGTTTCGCAGTCTGTTAGCCAAGGACAATCAATACTTTAATGAGCATGCCAAGTGGTATTTATCGCTGCTGGCCTTAAAAACTAAGAACAATTCAGAAGCAATTGAATTTTTAAATCAGCTTACTATGGAGTCAAATTTTTACAAAAAAAGAGCTCAGGAGTTGCTAGATAAATTGGGAGAATAAGGTAAAGGGGTTATTGAGAATTCTGCAACTTTTCAATTTAATGGAATGAATTCCATCGTTACTGATCAGTAACAAGCGATTTCAATCCCTCGCACCTCAAATTGATTAAGTGTACCACATAACTTTAGAATTTGTGGTACCAGTACCGATACACCTTTTAAAGTATTTCTGATAACAGAAATATGGTTCAATTCGATGGAATGAATTCCATCGTTACTGATCAGAAATGAGCGATTTCAATCGCTCGCAGCTAACATTAATAAGTGTACCACATAACTTTAGAGTTTGCGGCACAACTACCGATACCGCTTTAAAGTAAAGTATTTCTGATAACCGGAATATGGTTCAATTCAATGGAAAGAATACCATCGCTACTGATCAGAAACGAGCGATTTCAATCGCTCGCAGCTAACATTTCTTAGGTGCAACATAACTTTAGAGTTTGCGGTGCAATTACCGATACACCTTTAAAGTATTTCTGATAACAGAAATATTGTTCAATTCAATGGAAAGAATACCATCGTTACTGATCAGTAACGAGCGATTTTAATCGCTCGCACCTACAATATCACTGAATTAAATTTCAAGACATCTCTTTTTATTAAATCGTTCTAGATCATTGTTTTATCGATCGGTTTTAAAAATATCAATAAAAAAAATGTAATCTATAATTCATAAACGTCTCCCTTTCAAAGCGAGATGTTTATGAGCAAAAGAACGTTTTTTCTTACCGTTTGGGTTTTAATATCGGCCATTGCTTTTGGCCAAAATGAGAATTTAGGCAAACCGCTTTATCTTAAAAGTGGTACTAAATATTTACCTAAAAATATTGCAGAACTAGAAAGTGCGGATTTAAGTAAGCACTCAATAAATGGTGTGGCATGGATTATACTTCAGTTTAAAGATATACCACAACCGCATCAAGTTCAAGAATTAGAGCATAACGGAATTAAACTTTTAGCATACTTGCCAAAACACTCGTATTTGGCTCAAGTTGTTTTACCTGTAAACTCAAAGGCCCTGCAACTCTCAGGCGCAAGGGCCTTTTATCTTTTGCAGGCTGAAGATAAATTAGAGAATAGAATTAAAACAGATAGTATTCCCGAACATGCAATTGAAGGCAATAATATTAAATTACTCGTACACTTAGTTTCTTCAAGTTACCTTGATGTTTTTGAGCAAAACCTACATCAACTCGAAGGGAATATTTCAATACCAAACCATTCAAATTCGGTTGTTGAAATAAGTATTAATAGATCAAGTTTACAGCAATTGGCGTCGCTGCCTTATGTGATTTATATAGAACCAATTAGCTCGCCATTGACTTCGTTTAATTTCTTTTCAGTTGCTAACACAAGAACAAACCTTCTTAGAACGGTTGATCTAAAAGAAATAAATGGTGAAGGAGTAAAAGTGGCAGTATTTGACGGAGGCTACGTAGCACCACACGCCGATTTTGCCAATAGACTTATAAATCTTACTAGCGAAAGATATAATTCCTATGGAAGCCATGGCGACCACGTTTCGGGTACCGTAGGTGGCGCTGGTAATATTAATCCACAAATGGCAGGTATTGCGCCAAAAGCCATTATTTACACTCAGAAATCCGGGTTTTTACTAGAGAACGCGGCTTATTATTATAATAATTACGAGGTTACCATTACCAATAACTCATATGGTAGTAGGTATCCTGTTTATGGACAGTATAATAGCATAAGTAGAAAAACGGATTTGCTTTGTAATAATAAAATGAAGCAACTACATGTTTTTGCATCAGGAAACGAATCTTTCCCTGGGCAATTTGGGCATTTGTATAAAAGGGTGGTAGATGGGTACCAAGTTTCTAAAAATGTGCTTACCGTTGGTAATTTAAATCCATTTGATTCTATTAATCCTTCTAGTAGTCGCGGGCCTGTATTAGATGGTAGAATTAAACCAGAAATAGCCGCACCAGGAACTTCCGTTGCGTCAACTGTTCCAAACAATACTTATGGGCTAAAAACAGGAACCAGCATGGCATCGCCAGCGGTTGCAGGAGCAGCAGCATTGGTTACTCAAGCATATAAAAAGAGATATAATAAAATTCCAGAGTCAGCTTTGCTAAAGAATATCTTGTGCAATACAGCCGACGATTGTGGTGCTCCAAATCCAGATTTTGTCTATGGCTTTGGAAGGCTAAATGCTAATAAAGCAGTTACACTAAATCAGTTGGGCAACTTTTACAGGGATTCTGTTCAAAATAATCAAACTGATGAATCCACTATTACAGTAGCTAATGGTCAAGCCCAATTAAAAGTAATGCTTACATGGAACGACCCCGCCGCGGCGCTAATTGCACATTATGATTTAGTAAACGACCTAGACCTTGAGCTTGTTGACCCAAATAACAACGTGGTACAAGCATGGGTAACCGATCCCGATTTTTTATTAACGCCAACAAATGGTGCGGTAAGAGGAAGAGATAGCCTTAACAATATAGAGCAAGTAACCATTAAAAACCCTACCCCGGGTACTTGGAAAATTAGAGTTAAGGGGCATAATGTTGCCAGTACGAGGCAAG
>JBMYOR010000070.1:0-9319 GCA_049599535.1 Bacteroidia bacterium
GAGCGATTGAAGTCGCTCGTTACTGATCAGAAACGATGGAATTCACCGTGTCCCGTACTTGTTAGGAATTCTATCTAAAAGTCTTTTGGCATCATTCCCGATACCCCTAAAATCTAATCAGTAACCACCAACTTGTACCCCACCCCTCTCACATTTACAATTTTCACTTTATCATCGGCTTCTAGCTTTTTTCTAAGCTTTGAAATAAAAACATCAAGTGTTCTTCCTACATAAGCTCCTTCATCGTTCCAAACCTTGTTGAGCATCTCTTCTCGCTCAACCGTAACATTTATTTGCTTATTAAGCAGCAGCAAAAGATCTAGCTCTTTACCCGACAGCTCTTCTTCTTTCTCATTCAACTTTAAAATCGAGAGTTTTTTATTGAGCTTATAATCACCAATAGCAATCCAATCTTCATTTGGGCTCTTTTTGCTCGGTTTTCTTTTATAAATGATAACACCTGCCACTACAATAATCGCCAATATTGAAAAACCCAAAACCCATTTCGAACTGGTACTCTTACGGGTTTTTACTTGATTTTCAACACTCGCCAGAGCAATTGTATCTAATTTAGTTGATGAATTAAAAAAGCTGAATCTAATTTCATAGCAATCAACTGGGTAGTTACGGCCCCTACACGGAATCAAATAGCCGCTGGTTTTAAAGTTTACTTCAAAATCGTAAACTACTTTTTGGCTATCACAATCGAGCACTTGCACATTATAGCCTTCTGCATTATCATTGTTTTTAATTTGCTTGTTAATAATACTCACCAACGAATCTGGATTAAATGCAAATTCATTTTCAAACTTAATAGTGTATTGATTATGCCTTTTACTAATGGGTAACACCCTTGATGTACTGTCTCCGGCATGCTGTAAAAGCTTGTGCCCTATAAGTCTAAGCACCACCATCTCGTTTTGCGTGTTTCTATTGCCATTAGCAAATAAGCTATTTGCCAATAGCTGCGCCAAAGCAATAATTAGTATGGCCTTTTTGTACCCCTGAGTCATTTCACAAAACTATTGGTTAATACCACCTGAAATAAAGATTTACATAAGTTTTACATTGATTTACATTGATTTTACGGCCTTTGAAGGGGCTATACATAGTTTCGAGCAATAACCAATAAACCCAAATTACCATGAAAAAAACAGTTGTATTTATTGCCACCGCCTTAATGCTCTTTGGCCTAACCGCTTTTGGTTTTGTAGAAATAATGGGTGATTCTCAAGTATCTGAAAAAATATGCAAAGAGCATTATAGCGAAGCCTTGCAGCTAGGGCCATACCCCGATCGCGAATTTGTGTACCGAGTGGCTAATAGATTTAATACCACACTTACGCTTGATCAAGTAGCAAGTGCCAAAACGGTATTAGATTTTATGCCAAAAGATGATCCGAATTTAGCTTTCCTTTCGGCTCATAAAATTGTTAAACTCGATACCCTGCCCAACAACAACAACAAAACAGCAATTATTAACGACAGCGAAAAACTAAACTCAAGGCAGAAAACCATGCTCAATGATATGACTGTTTCTTCAAGTTTTTATTTCGAATCTTATTGCAAAATCAATAGATCAGAAAGCGGCTATGCCGAAGATTATCATTTGGTTTACCATTTAAGCGTGGTACCTCAAACACAAGCACAATACTCATTAGGCCTTGATTCACTCTACAGTTATTTAAGCCTTAAAAACTTAAAGTACATGCCCTTAATTGATTGGGAAAGGCTTTGGCCTGGAAAAGTGGCTTTTAGCATTAATAAAAAGGGAGAGGTAACGCGTGTAGTTACTGAAATGGCAAGCGGTCAAAAAAATATTGACGCCAACATGGTAGATCATATTAAAAACATGCCTGGAACTTGGACCCCTGCCAAAAACAAAAATGGCCAGCCCGTAAAACAAGAGTTCGTACTTTTTTACGGTTTAGAAGGTTGTTAAACCGTTTATAAAAGTTTTAATTACAACTCTTAACCTTTTGGCTATTTTGGCAATATGCCAACAAGTTTTAAATATAAAGGTACTAGTGGTTTTACAAGCGGCAACCCTAAATATGATAACCCAAAAGACAAGGAAGCTCCTTTGTGGAAAATACTGCTTTTGGTACTTTTAACGATTATAGGCGCATTTGCAATTTTAGTAGGTGGTTTTTTATTGCTTGATTATGCCTTTAGTTGAAATACTTTAAAGTGGCACCGGTAATACTACCACAAGCACCGCGATGGACTGAAGTCCATCGTTCCTGATCAGAAGCGAGCGATTTCAATCGCTCGTATGGGTAGTTTAACAGGATTTTTTTGGTTTAGTGGCAAGATTACCGATACCCCTTTTTATTTATTAAGTAATTGATGTATAATTAAAAGAATCGATTACTCGGGGTTACAACCCCAAGATCTTAATTATAACAAAACGGTTTTTTGCCCCGAAAAACTCATTATCTTATAGCTAACGCTTCACAAGTTATTTCGCTACCAACCAAAAGTGGTGGCAATTGAAATGAAAAGGTCTGGATTCCTTGTGTTTGAACAAAAAAACAATGTGCTATTTAAGGCTTTGATTCTTGGCTCTTTATTGATTGACACTATATTCAGAGAGTAATGAACTTTAGAAATTATCCCTGCAAATTTGAAATCCAATTGAGAATTTGCAGGGATAATTATATTAATTCCTGTAAATCTGCAATTTGTAGACCTATTGGACTCAGAACAAATGAAAGTTTTTAAAGTATTAATCATGATGTTTTATTTGGTTTCTTGTAGTCAAGAAACAAATACGAAATCAAATCTGCAACTAAACTCAAACGACCCACAGCCAATCCAAAAAACTGAATCTAAAGATTCGATTCTCGAAAATGCAATTCAACCAAAAGCAACTGATACAGTTTTAGCTGAGTCACTTACCATCTTAGATTCAATAAATGAGAAACTCTGGCAATTTGATGAACTAAAAACGCTCTCTGTAACCAACAGGTTTGAAACCAATTACATTATAGGTGATTTTTACGGTGATGACATTGAAGACATTGCCGCTTTGGTTGAGAAAGGCGATCAAGTTGGCTTATGTATTATAAATCAAAACGACTCAACTAGTTATTATCTTTTTAAAAATAATGATCATATTGAAGATTACCGCTGGGCTGGCGTTTTTAAAAAAGTACCTGCAGGTAATACGCTTTGGAGTAATTACATTGATGATTTTAGAGACTTTAAAGATGTTCCTGATTCTGAAAAAGTAGTTCTAGAATATGATGCTCTTTTTGTTCATGCGCAAGAGTCATGCGGTGGCGGATTCATTTTTTGGAAAGACAATAAATTTAATTGGTTGCAACAAGAGTAGCCTAAGCAAAAACTACCATGAAAATTATTGAATATCAAGCTAAAGATTTTGAAATCCTTTATAATCTCTCTAGAAAATTATATCCAAACTACAGCGATAAAGACTTGCTGAGAGATTTAAAGATGTTTGTTACTAATAAAACCCAAAGAATATACCTAGCAACAGAAAATGACAATACAGTTGGTTTTATAATGGTTTCGATTAGATATGATTATGTTGAAGGTGCTAGCTCATCTCCTACCGGTTATCTTGAAGCTATATTTATTGAAGAAGCCTACCGCGGCAAAGGCATTGCAAAGCTTCTATTAGAAAAAGGTGAAAGCTGGATTAAAAGCCATGGTTGTACCGAAATGGGCTCTGACACATGGCTCAATAGTCAAAGTTCAATTGATTTCCATTTAAAACTAGGCTTTGAAGAAGAAGACCGGTTGGTGCATTTTATTAAGGAAATCTAGTGATGGATCTATTAGAGCAATTAAAAAAAGAGCTACCAAATAGCCATGCCACACGGCGCAAGGAGGTTGCAGCTGAAATTGCCACCCGAATAGTAACTGAGAACTTTGATTTAGAAGAATTAATTCCATTGGTTTACGAACCCGAAAAGGTCTCATCTCGATTTTTTTGGCTTTTGTCTGATATAGCAGAGCTACTCCCTGAAAAGCTCATTGAAATTCAGCCGAAATTATTAGCTCTTAAAGACAAAACCACTTATAAGAATATTAGACATTCTTTCTCGAGATATTGGAACCTACATGGAATAAATGATTCCATAGAGTCTGAGGCGCTTGAACTACTTTTTAAATGGCTTGCAGATTCTAATTCTACGGTTTCAGTAAAAGTGCACTCTATGCATGCACTTGAATTAATGTCGAGCTTTTACCCTGAAATTATTGGTGAGCTAAAAGCTACCATTCAAGAACAAATAGGCAAAAGCACAGCTTCTTTTGACAAAACGGCTAATAGGGTTTTGCAAAACCTAACTTAATCTGAAACTTCTTTCCTGTTAAAATGACGCCTTAAACTTAGCCCAACACATAGATTGCTTCCCGAAGTCTTCGCCTCGTAATACAACTCTTCATTATCTGTTGTTTTTACATATACATCTGTTTCATAGCTAAATCGTGACAATACAGGAATAGAAATAAAGGGGCCGATTGACAAGTTTTTTGATATAAAATGTTGAGTATTTAAGTTCAAATAAAGACCAAAATAGTCGAAATATTCTCTTTCAAAAAAGAAGCCATATAAATCATAACTATGCCTTAGATCAAGAATTGGATAAAAAACTAAACCGTAATTTACTCCAATACCTATTTCCGCTAACAATTTTCTCTCAGGAAAAACTTTCTTATTGAGACTTAACCCTAAAGAAAAATTATAAAAAGGAACTACTTCTAACGAATTTGTGACTTCATCATAATCCTTAATATTCAATAAAACATCAAATCTTTCGTTTCTAATCCTTGCATCAATACAAATAAAGTCAACCAATTGAACCTTGGACATAGTTAACTTCCTTTGGTAGTCAACCTGAAAAAAGTGCCTTGCAATTATATTATCTGATACATTTACAAAAGAGTTTTTAAAGACATCGGTATTCGTATTTGGCTGTAAAACCTTGCCAAAAGTTAGCCCTATGGAACTTTGCCCATTTGTACATTTAAATAAAACTAAAAAGACGCCAAGAACTAAAGTGCTTGACGTCTTGTATTTTAATAAAATCATAACTATTTAAGAAACAATTTCTCCCTTCTTACTATATCTCCATTTTTGTTCATAATAGCAACCATTACAATCTTTGAATCAAGCAAATACTTATTTATTAAGGTTTCTTCATTTGGGTAAAGCTCAAAACTGTTAATTTTCTTACCATCAATACTATAAAAAGCTGCTGTAAAAGCAATGTCTTTCCTATTTGATATTTTAACAAAATCATCAGCGTTTATAATATCCAAATAGTTAGATGTCAATTCACTGCTATTAATTGAATTTGGGATGGCTCCTTCGTCCTCTTCAAATTCAGCAATTGCCGATATTACAATATTATCTTGATTAACACCTCCTGGGATTAAAACAAAGGCATTCAAATTTGTAAATTCAACAAAACTATACTCCGCTGTACTACCTGTTGAATAACCACTTGTTGGCATTGAGTTTAACAATACATACCCCCCGCTCTCACTATATTCAATTCCGGCTTCCCATAAAACTTTATAAGCTTCAATCGACTCGTCACCTTCATAACCCGCTTCCCAAACTATTATTTTATAACGAGCTATATCATCACCTGTAAACTTTGCCCTAAAATAGCCCGTTAGACTATCTATAAACAAGGTATCATTTCTTAGTGAGTCATTGAAACTGATGTTCATCTCTTGAAGAGTATCTGACCCCGTACGTTTGTATGCTCTACTTCTATCAACATTTGCAACCCAATAATTACTTGTTTTGCGTCTTGATCTTTTTGCTTCTTGTGTAATATTATGTTGACGTGAATAAAACGGATAATAAGGGGGATATGTAATAGAATAATTTTGTGTGACTTTTGCTTCTCCTTTTGAAACAGCATCTTCGCCGTATTTCACTGTTGTCCATGAGCCATTAGGATAAGGTCTATACACAATGCCAGCCCAAACTTTAAAACGATATTGAGATGACCAAAAAGGTCGTGCATCTGTACGAGACCAGCCAAAAACTTCAGAAGTTAACGAAGTAAGTAAGAGAACAGATAAAGTTGTGTAAAATAATTTTTTCATAATAAGTTAGTTTTTAATGAGCCATCAAAGCAAAGCAAAGCAAAGCAAAGCAAATAACCAAATTATTTTCTCTATCAAATTTAATTTACATTTCAAACATGCCTTCATCAAACACTACCGATGTTTTCTATCATATTAATTTTACATTACCAAACCTGATCTTATAGCCACCATCAAAGAACAAATGGGTAAAAGCACTACTTCTTTTGATAAAGCTGCTAACAAAGTTTTAGACCGTTTGAAACGCTAATTTCTTGCCAAATGTTAACGAGTCTTAAAGACTGAAAATGAGAATAATATAAGTGCCAAAACTACCGTAGTGTTTGGCGTGTGTATATCTAGTTGCAACTGGTAAACCCCACCCTTTTTTACAACCTTAAATACTTAAATCTCAATGAAGAATTGGCTTTTCTACGCCCTTATTGGCATAGGCTTATTTGCTGCCTGCCACAAACAAAACACTCCAAAAAGTAACATTTTATTAGACCAAGTAAACGCTCATGTATTAGAAAAAGTCAGGCTTGGCGATGGTGTTCCTTTAGACCTACAAGTTTCGGTCAGGTGGCACATTGAAAACATTGAGAACTTTACTAACAACTATGGCTCACCCGCACGTTTCGATTCATTAGTTTTATCACCTAGGCAATTTGAAATCGTTTCGCAGGTTTCAAACACTTTTGAAGATGTAGATCAGGTATTTACCAAAGAGCGTGATACTTATATAGATGCAGTGAAAGAAGCTTTATCTGCTGAGTTAGGTGAAGATGGTATTACCATTAAAGAGGTTATCGTTTCTCAAATTAAGTTCCCAATGGCTTATACTGAAGCCAAAGAGAAAATTGGCATGCAAGAGCAGAAATTAGCATTAATAGAAAACGAGAAGCTATTGGCAATTGAAAACGCAAAAGCCCAAGAAGAAAAAGCAAAAGCTGAAGGCGAAGTGCGCAAAGCAAAAGCTGTAATGGAAGGCGATGTTGCTGAAATAACTGCAGAAACTGAGAAGTTAAGAAGGCTACAAACCCTGGCTAAGGCCGAAACCGAGGCTCAAGTAACTAAACTGAGAGCTAGTGCTGATGCCGAACGCAATAAAATTATGGCCGGAGCCGAAGCCGATAGGTTAAGACAACTAGCATCTGTTGATATTGACAAGCAAAAGCAGCTAAAAGAGCAAGAACTTTTAAAAGAAAAAGAAATGAACGCGCTTGCCATTGCCAAAGAAAAAGACCTTGCCAAAATGTGCGCCGATAACCCACAATACGCAAGCTTTTTAATCAGCAAAGAGCTTGCATCAAAGGTGTCAATAGCTGTTTTGCCAAGTGATGATGGTGGCATTTTTAACACCATGCTTAATCAACAAATAGCTACAACTACCGGCGGTAAATAACCCATTTGTTACATCGATATCCCAGATTTTATAAAAATCAAAGAAAAGTTGATGACAGCCGATAAGAGACCTGCATCTCGTCTAATGACAAATTAGATTTGAATGGATTGTTTAGCAGTTATTTCAATCCAAAAAAAAGTAGCGGGTCTTTTGCGGCTTAATGGGTGTTGCAAAGTAGTTGGCCAAGAGACATCGTAAACGTATTATGATTTAGCCAAAAAATTTATTCCGCCAACTGACATACTAAAATAACACTTGACGGGAAGGTACCCTGCCTAATAGTTCTTTTATTTTTAAATCTCTACATCTTAAAATGTCACCTCGAATTCGTTTCAAGGTGACATTTTTGATTTTAATCAAACAGAATGTCAGCATCTTAATGCTTCAATTTCCATCAATAAGGCAAAATGGCCGATTGATAATTTTGGCAACTCATTTGTACATGTGCATACATAAACAGGAGGATGGATTACAAAGACTACTACAAAATACTTGGTGTAGGCAAAAGCGCCAGCCAAGACGATATAAAAAAGGCCTATCGTAAACTGGCAGTTAAATATCATCCTGATAAAAATGACGGCAATGCACAAGCCGAAGCCAAGTTTAAAGAAGCTACCGAGGCCTATGAAGTTTTAGGAAACGCCGAAAACCGTCAAAAATATGACCAAATGGGCGCCAATTGGAAACAATACGAAAACACCGGCAATCAAGGATTTGGCGGCTTTGGGGGATTTAGTAGCGGTGGCGGACGAAGAAGACCCGGTGGGTCCGGTTTTGGCGGCGGTGGCGGTTTCTCCGATTTTTTCAACTCATTTTTTGGCGGTCAATTTGACGAATGGAGCACCGGTAAAAGCGTATACCAAGGTAAGGACCTTGAAGCCAGTTTACCACTAAGCTGGGACGAAGCCTTTAACGGTACCGAAAAAATATTGCAGGCCAAAAACGATAGAATCAAAATAAAAATAAAACCTGGAGCCTATAATGGTCAAAAAATTAGGGTTAAAGGCAAAGGAGGGCATGCTGCAGGCGGTGGCGAGCGAGGCGATTTATACATTACGCTTAAAGTAGCTGAAAACAATGAATATGAGCAAAAGGGTAACGATTTATATAAAAAAGTAAATATTGATGTTTACACTGCAGTTTTGGGCGGTAAGGTATCAATTACTACCCCTACCAAAACCATTGCCTTGCCCATACCAGCAGGCACAAGTAGCGGCAAAAAGCTAAGATTAAAAGGCTTGGGCGCGCAAAGCTCAAACGGTACAAAAGGTAATTTTTATGTAGAAATTATGATTGACGTACCAACTCAACTAAGCCAAAGAGAAATTGATCTTTTTAAAGAACTACAAAACATTAAACACCAAAAATCATAATACAATGGACATTTACAATTTTCAACAACGCGTATCAAAAGCGGGTAAAAACATTAGCCTTTTTGCCGGTATTAATTTAATTATTTTGGCAATTACTATTTTTCTATTTCCTGAAATTTTAGCCTATGCCGTAGCTGCACTCCTTATGATTGCTGGCATTAGCCTTTTGGGCTTTGGCCTTAGAAAAAGATTTGCTAAAAAGCCAAATTCTTATGAAAATCAATACCAAGAAACCGTTTATTACAACATTTAATAATTTATAAAATGGCAAAAAAATCATTTAATCAAATGCTAAAAGAGTCAGATTTACCCGTATTGGTAGACTTTTATGCAGAATGGTGCGGCCCATGCAAACAAATCGGCCCGTCTTTGGAAGAATTGTCGGCTGAAATGGACGGCAAAGTTAAGATCGTCAAAGTGAACGTAGACGAAAACCCCAACTCACCCGCCCAAATGGGTGTGCGCGGCA
>JBMYOR010000071.1:0-9227 GCA_049599535.1 Bacteroidia bacterium
GGACGCTTCGTCGGCATGTCCGAAAATGTGTGACACAAGATGACGTTCAAAACTCTAACGGACAAGGACGAGGTCATCCATCGCGCGGCAGTGCGATCTGCCATGAAAGGGGACGTGTTCACGAACGCAAAAGCGGATGAGAAGGCGCGCAACCGGGACACACCGAAGACAGAAACTGCGCGGGAAAACGAAGATGAAGACGAAAACGTCACCAATCACGAGCACCTACACTACATGGCACAGCCCCCTATGTTGAGCGTCGTCCCGGCAGAAAAATCAAAGCTCGATCGTCACGACGATGAGTGGGGACCAACTCAATACCAAGTAGCAACACTACGCCAAACCATTTTGAGCTATTAGTGGCTTTAAATTCTTTTATAATAGCCAAAGCAGGTGCCAATAATACTATGGTGGTGGCTGTATTATTAATCCACATGCTTAGAATAAATGATGCCAATATAAAACCGAGTAAAATGCGCTTGGGTTCAAAGCCAATAATACTAATTATTTTATAGGCTATTCTTTTATGTAATTGCCATTTTTCCATAGCAAACGCTAATAAAAATCCAGCAATAAATAAAAATATAATGTGGCTTGCATATAGCGGTGTAACTTCTTTTACATCCATTACCCCAACTAATGGAAAAATAGCAATAGGCAATAATGATGTAGCCCCCATGGGTATAGCTTCGGTAATCCAAAGTGTGGCCATTAATGTAGTAGTGGCAAGGGTCCAGCTTATGGCCGAACTGTTTTGACTTAAACTACTCCAAACAAAAACCAGTGTAGATAGTGATATGCAGCCCAGTAAAATTTTTGTACGGCGGCTGTACATGGCCTAAAGAGTTACAATTTTAAATAGCATTTCTTTTAAAAGTTCAGCAGGCGCAACATTTACACTATTTACACCCTTTGACCTTAAATCGTACTCCTTTACTATTTTAAGAACATCTTTAAGTTTATAACCATAGTGGTCAATTCCAATTTTTATCTTTTTGTAGTGCCATTCAGAAATTCCCATTTCTTTAAAAAGTTCATCCTTTTTTTTGTGAGAAACTGATATGGCATAGGCCTGAGAAAAGTATCGATATAAAATGGAGTTTATACCAATTATATCGCCAGGCTTCATAATGGTTTCAAAGTATTTTACAATACGGGTAAGTGTTTTTTTATTACGAGAAGCTAAAGCATCTTGCACTTCAAAAATGTCGAAGTCTTTACCAAAACCAATGTTTTCTTGCACCATTTTACCGGTAATAGTAGTAAGGTCTTTTTTTATGTTAATCTTACTAATCTCGTTCATTAATTTTTGAACTTCGGTTCCCTGAAACTCTACTAAAAACTCAACGGCTTGTGGTTCAATAGCAAGCTTATAGTTGTCTTTTAAAAAGCCAGGTAACCATTTTTTAAGCTGCCAATCTTTCATGGGCTTGCTTTCCATTACCGCGGCTTTTTCCTTAAATTTTTTATAAATTTTACTGGTTTTGTTTAGCGATTTTACCTTGTGTGCAATCACTAACAAGGTAGAGTTTACAGGATTTTCGAGATAGCCTATTAAACCATCAAGGTTGCGCAATGATTGGGCTTCTTTTACAATTACCACTTGTCTTTGGCCCATCATCGGAAACTGTTGCGCCTGAGAAACAATGGCATCAATATTTACATCTTTACCATATACTACAGTAAAATTAAACGCCTTTTCGGCTTCGGTGAGCGAATTTTCTTCAATATACTTGCATACATTGTCAATAAAATAAGGCTCTTCTCCATGTAGCAAATATGCAGGCCGGTACTTGTTTTCCTGCATTTCGCGCATCAGCTTTTCAAAGGTGATTTCCATTAGGGTTCAACATTAATAAAAAGCCATCACTAAGCGCATATTAAAGCATCTAAAATGTGAACACACCTTTAATTTTGTGGCCTGTGCAGCTAAATTTACCACAATACAAGCCCCAAATTCATCAATCTGAAGGTAAACATTTTATTAAATGCCTTGTGCGTAAAAAATGGCTTGTGTTAACACCTGAAGAATGGGTTCGTCAACATTTTTTGAATTATTTATTTGAAAAAAAGAACATCTCGAAAAATAGAACCGCAGTGGAGTATGGTTTATCATATAATGGCCTTAAAAAACGAATTGACATTTTATGTTTTGATAAAAATGGCAATCCAGAATTAATGGTAGAATGCAAGGCGCCCCAAATTGAGCTAAACCAAAAGGTAATTAGCCAAATTGCAACCTATAATTCAAAGTTTATGGTAAAAACATTAGCCATTTCAAATGGAATAAACCATTATTGGTTTAACCTTAAAAGTAGCATTTACACACTAATCCAATAGTCTGTTTATGATAAAGGTTTATGCCTTATTGTATTAGATGTAGTGTAATTAATGCAGTAAAGCATTCGCATTTTGCTAATCGTTTACCATTTAAACTACTTCGTTTATGGAATTTGGCTTGGTTTATAATCAACCACGCCGCAAGTTTGATACAAAGCAACCGCTATGTTGAGTTTAAAAATTAAAAGTTTTAATATGCCAGCTGTTTATAAGCTACAGTTGCGTTTTTTTTTATTGGTTCTTATTGCCATAACAGTTGCATTAAACGCCCACGGCCAAAATTTATCAAAAGCCCATAGGGGGTCATTAAAATACAATTACTATAAGCTTACTAGCGAACAAGCACAAATATTATATCATAAGGGTTCAGGTGGAGATATACAGTCTTTTATGAATAATTTAGTGCTCGAGGTTCCGCTTGATAGTTTTGATAAAGTAAAACCACAAGAACCCGGACATTATTTATATACCTACGCAATTAACCATACGCTTTATTATAAAATTTATGCCAAGCCATTTGTTAGAGTAAATGCCAGAGGTGTTTTGGGCGAAGGGCAATTAAAATTATATGATTTTAATGGCAAGGCAGTTATTGATGCAAGTGTAAAGTATCAGGTTAAAAAAGAAAAGTGGCAAACCTTACCATTTGATAACGGCTGTGCCTGCTACCCTTTAGTTAATAAATTAAATAACACAATGATTAAAATTGAAAAGGGCGATCTTTTTGATATTTATTATGTTACAAATGAGGGGTTAAATCTGCCATCTATTAACCGAAGTAACCCGTACGGAGGTCAAAAGGTTTTTCCGGGTTATATGGTTTTTAACAAACCGAAGTATCGTCATTTTGATACCTTGAAAATGAAATCATTTGTGGTAGATAATGAAGGTAGACCCTTAAGACGAAAACTCGATGTTTATTTATATGCCAACTATAAAGAGGTAAAACTAGCTAGTATAAAACCAGTATCGCCAGGTGCGTATTTATACGATTTTGTTGTTGCCGATAGTTTGCGCCTAAACTCAAGCATAATCCTCAGGTTAAAATCGGGAGGGGTGCATGTAAAAAGTAATTCAGTAATAATTGAAGATTATGAGCTAAAAAAAGCTAGTTATCAATCTCGAATGCTCAAAAGTAGTTTTAAAAAAGGTGAGAAAATTGAAGTGGTAGTTGATGCCTTTGATGCCAACAAAATGCCCATGCTCGACACCAGAATAAAACTAAATGTAAAGTTTGCTACAGCTAGTGGTTTAGTACCCGAAAAATACAAAATCAACGATTCTATTTTAAACAAGCTTTATACCTATAATGATTTGATTGATCAAACGGGTACAAGTATTATTGAAATTCCTGACAGTGTTTTATTACCCATTTTGGGGCAATACACCGTTTCAGTTCAGTTAATAAATGCCGAAGGAGAGTATAAAAATTATTCGCATTCTTTTAATCATAATGCAAAAGCAACTTATCATAAACTTGGGCAAGTAGGCAATAGGTTTTTGGGGGTTAAATATGTTAATGGTGTTGAACAAAAAGGCGATGCGGTTACTTTGTACCAATATGGTTTTGGGCATACACTTGTGAGTACCCAAACTGCTTTTCCGCTTAATGTGAGCATAAATCCATCAACCCAAAATATCAGAATAGTTGAGGGGGATTCTGTTATTTATTCGTCAGGAATAAGTGATTATTCAAATTTAGCCATTGCAGTTAGTGGGCAAAGAACCCATGATTCTATTAAGGTAAAATTGCAAAATGATTGGAATTTAGATGTTTATTATAGGGTATATCGCAATAAGCAAATTGTTGCCAAAGGGTACGGAAAAGAGATTGATTATAAGGCACAAGATAAATCAATGTGGCCCTATTATGTGCTTTGGGGATATCAATGGGCCGGCCAAGAGCATTTTTATGAAACACAGCTAGTAGTTAAAGAAAAAGAATTAAAAATCAAAGTGCACCAGCCAAAAGCCATTTTTCCGGGCGAAAAAGTTGATGTGAAAATATCGGTGAGCGATTATAAAAACAAACCCCTTAAAAAAGTAAACCTTACTGCTTTTGCTGTAAATATGGAATTCGCACAAATTCCAATTCCTGAAATGCCCTATTTTGGTAGAAGCTTTCCTAATATGATGCGTAGATCTAATTATTATACGCGTCAGCCAACATACAATAATAGTGAACCAATAAATGATGCAGTTTTTGATAAAATTAAGGTGGTTGATACTAATTATTATTTATACTACATGCATCCTAAAAAAGAGATAAAGCAATTTTATCAAGATAATGACTACGAAAAACCGGAGTTTGTACCTATGGTTTTTTATGATGGTGTAGAGCAGCCAATTATTGGTATTTGGATAAATGATAATTTGGTAACTACTCAAATTAACGAATCAAACTCGAATCAATTAATACGGTACCCTAAGGGGGAGTATACCGTTAAAATTAGGCTGCATAAAAAAATAATTACCCTTAAAAATATTACACTGAGTAATTATAAAAGGCTGTATTTAAGCGTTGATTTGCACAAATGCAAGGCATCTAATTACAGCGAAATAGAGCTTTATGAGCATATGCTTACACAAAATGAGTATAATAAAATTAATGAACAAACACTGTTTTTAGACTATGCCAATTTTAATAACGATACAGTTTGGATTGAAAACGGAAGTAGAAAATGGTTGTTGCGTACCACAAGCACAGCTAAATATAAAGTGCATTGGTACAAAGAGCTTCAAAAAAATATAATAACCATTACGGGAGTACAAAAAGGGCCAACTATACTAAGAATAAATAGAGATACAATTTATTTTAATTTTGAACCTAATAACTATTATACCTTTCAAAATGAAATTTTGAGTAGTTATCCTTTGCCAAATTATCCTTTAAACCGCGATGTTTTTACAGGGCATAAAGCAAGCATAAACTCAAATTTAGGTGCAGTTCCGTTATATTTTAAAAGTGAAAAAAAACGATTAAAAGAAAAGAAACAGCGAGCCAAGGTTGAAAAGAAAGCAAAAGAGCAATGGCAGCAAAAACTAAGATTATACTCTTATTATAAACGCGGAAAACACAATGCTAGGATTCAAATTTTTAATCCGTCTTCAATTTCGTTAAGGTGTATTTGGTTGGTAAATAATGAGCAACCAAAATTTTCGTGGGCTTATAATGGTAATAGCAATAATTACAGTCAAAATTTAAAGCGTGGTTCGTACACCTTAATCGCCATTACTACAAAGGGCAAAGTATACATTAAAAATGACATTGATATAAATCATCTTGATTTTCAGTTTGTTAGATTGCAATTCAATCGTTTTGTAAAAGGTAATGCTAAAATGGTAGAACCTTACAGGGCTATTATTCATCAAGTTTCAAGGCCAGCAATTAAGTCGGCGTCATTATTTCCTGAGCTGTTTAAGAGCCAATGGACTTTTAAATCTGATACCAGCGATTATGGCAGTATTTTAGGCCATATTACTGATAAACAATCTTTTTTAGATATAACCCAAGCTACCGTTTTACTTGAACAAAATGGTTACATTAAAAATGCGGTTATTACTAATAATTGGGGTGAGTTTATTTTTAGAAATGTGCCCGAAGGTGAGTATATGCTTAAGATTCAGCAGACAGGATATAGATACACGATAATTCATAAACTAAAGGTGCTAAATGGCAAAACATCGGTATTAGATTTTAAACTTGAACGATCAAGTAATTATGTGCAAACTGTTGGCAAACCGGTTCAAGAATCAAAACTTTTTGAAACTGAAAATCAACCACTTGGTAATGGACAGATTAATATTCAAGTATTTGATGGCGAAACCAATGAGAATTTATTAGGTGCTACTGTTGTGGTTTTTTTAAATGATAAATTAATTAAGGGTGCCACAACAAATTATAATGGGTTAGCAAGTGTATCAGGCTTGGTTAAAAATAATTATACAGTAAAAATCACGTATGTTGGATATGTTACTAGGTCTATCAGCATAAATTTATTAAACAATATAAATCATTCGCTAAAAGTGCCGCTTTTTGCGTCAGATATAAGTTTAGATGAAGTTGTTGTGGCGGCTGATGCTCAATATTATAATGATTATGATGGGAGTTTTTCTAATTCAGTGGAAGAAATAAGCAGAATGCCGGTTCGAAATATAAATTCAATTAATTCTACTACTGCAGGTGTACAATCTAGTAATGGTAATGGACCAGTAATTAGAGGTGGAAGATCAGCACAAGTAATAACTTATATTGACGGTATGCCAGTAAGGGGTAGCGGTGCCATGGCCCAATCCTCATATGGAGAAGTGGCAAAAGGTGATATTGATTTCTCATTTGGCGAGATAAACGCAACAACACTACGAGATGATAATATTTTGAGCAATACCCTTGATTTGTTAAATGGAAAAACGCCACCAAATAGAATTAGAACAAACTTTAAAGATTATGCTTTTTGGGTACCAAACCTGATTACTGATAATGAAGGTAACAGCTATTTCACTGCAAAATTCCCCGATAATATTACTCAATGGAAAACTATTGTACCCGCTATGGATTACCGACGCAATACTGGCCTTGCAACGGCTGAGATCAAAGCATTTTTGCCTTATAGTGCACAATTGGGGCTTCCGCGATTTTTAGTAAAAGGCGATAAAGTTGTAATAAGTGGTAAGGTTTTTAATTATACTAACGATACACTTGATGCAAAAATTAGATTTGAAAATGACGGGAATATCGTTTTTTCAGAAAAAAGTAAAATAACCAGGCGCCAAAACTTTACAACCACTATTACTGGTAATAATAAAGATTCAATTGATATTAGTTTTATAATTGATAATGACAACGGGTTTAAGGAAGGCGAGAAAAGGGTTTTAAAAGTTTATGATGATTTTATTGAGAAAAGTAGGGTGAAAACTATTTCGGTGTTTAACGATACAAGTTTTACTATTAAGCAAGAATCTAATGAGAAATTTGGTGTAATTGTGTTTAACAATAAACGTGATTTTTTACTTGAACAGATAAATAGATTAAAAGGTTATAATTATGGCTGTGTAGAACAAACAGCTTCTAAATTATATGCACTGCTTGCCGAAAAACAGCTTTGCAGTGTAATGGGCAAAAAATTTAATGAAGAAAAGTACATAAAGCGAATGATGGCTAGGCTCAGCAAAATGCAAAAAATAAACGGGTCGTGGGGCTGGTGGGTTGGAGATAAAACAAATGATTGGATTACCTTGTATGTGGTAAAAGTTTTGGCTAAAGCACAGGGTTTAGGGTATAATAGTATTAGTCTTACTCGAGGGTTAAATTACATAAAACGAAATCAAGAAAAATATAATACGCGTTTATATCTTGAAGCTCTTACAGTATTAAAACAAATGGGGTTAAAAACACAAATGCAGCGTTTTGAAAAGTTAGAGTATAACGCATTAGCTGACCTTGACAAGCTTTTTTATTTAAGGGTGCAGCAGTTAATCGGAAAACAACAGCTTAGCAGCCAAGTAATGTTATTGGTTAAAAAAAATCCTTGCGGGCAGCTGTATTGGGGTAGCAGTAGCAGATATTTTTACTCAAATAAATCTTTTGCTACCATGCTTGCCTTGCAGGTTTTGGCTGCTGAAAATGTGAAGCCTAGATTAGTAAAGGCAATTGAGAAAAGTTTGTTTGAAAAAGCATGTAACTATGGATATATGAATACCCTTGAGCGCGCCTTGTTAATTGGCTATTTGCTTGAAAATATGCAAACCAATACTGATATTGATATTAAAAAAGGATTTTTTATTAATGGCAACAAGGTAATTGATTATCCTAAACGAATTGAACAAGTTACAGGTGAAATTGATGTAAAATATGTTGGCGAAATTGATGCTTTGGTATTAGTGGTAAGAAAAGATAAAGTGAGAAATGCGAGTCCTGATAGCGCCAACTTTACAGTGAAAACATTATTTTACCAAAGTAATAAAAAGGTTCAGCAATTAAAACAGGGTAGTGGTATACAAATGGAAGTATCGGTATACAATAGGATTACTTCAGATTTTGCCATGATTGAGGTTCCAATTCCGGCAGGATGTAGCTACAGTACTACCCCTTTGCCAAAATTTGGTTATGAGATACATCGAGAGTATAGGCGTAATAAAGTAATAATTTACTGCACCGAGTTACCAGCCGGAAACCATAAGTTCAGAATTGCCTTAGAGCCTCGATTTAAAGGAGACTTTAAGGTGTTGCCTACCAATGTTGAAGAAATGTACAAGCCCCAAAACAGTGGAAATAATGGTTTAAAGCAAATTTCTATCGATTAGCTTTTTTATACCAGTAGACGCTTTATTAGAGTAATTGAATAACTTTAATGTACTCAAATACTCAATAAAGCGCCAACTATACACTAATCTATCATTTAATAAATCACTTAGAAACAAGGCTACTCATTTACCAAGTAGCATAAACACAATCACTAATAAACTATGTCACTTATTCACTTATTCACTGAGCGGCTAATAAATCAAGTTTCTAATAAACTAAGCCACTCATTCTCTGAATCACTCAGTCACTAATTTGCTAATAAATCAAGTTTCTAATAAACTCAGTCACTCATTCTCTGAGTCACTCAGTCACTAATAAATCAAGTTTCTAATAAACTAAGTCACTCAGTCACTTAGTCACTCAGTTACTAATTCGCTAATAAATCAAGTCACTTATTCACTCAGTCACTAATAAATCAAGTTTCTAATAAACTAAGTCACTCAGTCACTAAGTCACTCAGTCACTAAGATGCCAAGTCACTAATAAATCAAGTCACTAAGGAAAAATTAAAATTAAAATCCAAAAATTAGTCCAATCATAAAGTTTCTGCCTGCCTGCGGATAATAATAGTTAAGCTGATTTC
>JBMYOR010000072.1:0-9214 GCA_049599535.1 Bacteroidia bacterium
CATTTAAACAAAAAATTAAAGGCATTTTTTAGTACTCAATAAATTTACCTACAGGTGCCGGATGTTTTAAAAGCCAGCCTGTTAAACTAAAACGATTCTTGTTTGATAATAAAACCCGATGCGGAATATTAGCACTCATAAACATAATGCACCTAGCGGCCAATGGGTCAATCAATTTGGTTTCTCCATTTTTTAAAAAGAGCTCTAACTCACCTCCATCTCCCTTTTGCCAATTATGGTTTAGGTAAATTACCCAAGTAATTACTCGGTTATTTCTATTTTTAAATTGATCTAAATGTTTTTTGTAGAAAGCCCCAGGTGGATATTTTGCCAAATGAAATTCACTACCTGCTAAACCTAAAAAACAGTACCTATTAAACATTTGTACCGCATGCTCGGCAATTTGCCAAAATTCGCTTAGCCATTGATCTTTTTCTTGTTCGAGCCAAAAGGTGTAGTCTCCCCTAATATCGTGCCTAATTGTATGCTTATTTAAAGCACCAATGCCCGCCTTAGTAAATAGAGCATCATTTTTATGAAAAAAACTTTTTATATCATGCTGTAAGTTACCCCCTATAAAGTCATCAATTACAACATAATTATTACAAGAGAGCTCATCCATCCAAGAGAGCCACATCTCCAATTCATGTTTTTTGTACAATATGTATTTAAGGTGGGCAAAAGTATCTACCTACCTAATGCAAAATCCATGTATAAAAACTATTTTGGTAGCAATCTCAAATTAAATCAAACCGCAAAGCTTTCTCCGCAACCACAGGTTCTAGTTGCATTTGGGTTGTTAAATACGAAGCCTTTACCGTTTAAACCACCGCTATACTCTAAAACGGTGCCGTGCACATATAAAAAGCTTTTCATATCCACCACTACTTTAACGTCATTGTCTTCAAATATTTGATCGCCTTCAGTTAGGTTATTGTCAATTTTAAGATCATACATTAAACCACTACATCCTCCGCCTTTAACAGCAACTCTTAAGAATGCACCATTGCCCTTGCCTTCTTCAATAATTAAAGAATTTAATTTGTTTTTTGCTTCTTCAGTAACAGTAATCATGGCTCAAATATTTGTTAGTGCAAACTTAACAATTGCACTTTAGTAAAGTTCTCATCTTAAATATTTCGCTCAATATGATCAATAAGGCAATGAATTACTTTTATATGTATTTCTTGCGCTCTATCGGCATATGGTGCATGTGGTGCTCTTATTTCAACATCGCAAAGCGGCGCCAAATTACCTCCGCTTTTGCCTGTTAAACCAATTACTTTTATACCTTTTTTCTTAGCCACCTCAGCCGCCTTAATCACATTACCAGAGTTGCCACTTGTGCTAATACCAAGCAGCACATCGCCTTCTCGTCCAACGCCTTCAAGATACCTTGAAAAAACATAATCATAGCCATAATCGTTGCCCACACAAGCCATATGGCTTACATCGCTCATTGCAATAGCACCTAATGATGGTCTATCATCTCTGTACCTACCGGTTAACTCTTCGGCAAAATGCATGGCATCGCACATTGATCCTCCATTTCCGCATGAAAGTATTTTGCCGCCTGCCTGTAATGAAGCAACCATAAGATCACCAGCAGCTGCTATTTTCTTGTAGTTTTCTTCTGTACTAAAGGCTTGCAATACTTTTTGGGCCTCTATAAATTGAGATTGAATTGGGTTCATGATTTGCGATTTAATATCAAATGTATAATCATGATAAAACATTGGAGAATTAGGACAGTAAAAAGAACAAATTTGTTTCAATGTTAAGTTATTGTTAAATTTACATTACCTTAAGATTAATGCGTCACCTACTTTACATATTACTTCTTTTCCCTTTGGCCCTAACAGCCCAGGTAGGAGAGCTTAAATTCAGCTCAGAATTTGAGAAAAACGCATTTTACAACGTTCAAAGCAATAATGATCTAAAAAGCACTTTCAGTTTGTTTTTTGCAATAAGCCATTCAGCTTCGCAAAATGAATTTGAAAAAGTATACCAACAGCTTTTAGATTTTAATGCTGAAAAAAAACTACACAAACACCCTAGACGACTTTTTGACGAAACTCAGAATGAATTTTTTAGAGTTTACAACGCCAAAACACCTATAAATCAATTGATTTTTGACAGCACATATAATTGCGTTACAGGAACTGCTTTAATGGCTTTTTTTCTTGAGCTTAATAAAATGAAATACCAGATTGAAGAACAACCTTATCATGTATTCTTAACCGCCAACACAAAAAATCGCAGCTTTATACTTGAAACCACCGATACCGAATTTGGCTTTTTACCAAACATTAAGTCAAATCGTAGACTATACAACCCCGACACCATTGATAACTCGCGAATTTTTAAAGAAATAGGCGATTACAGCCACTTACATAATGGGCAAATAGTGGTAAAAGGACAAATTACTTTGCAAGAACTTGCAGGATTAAATTACTACAACACCGCAATTGCCCATATCAACCAAAACAATTATTTAAACGCTGTAAATCAGCTTCAAAAAGCCTATTTTCTATATCCATCAAAAAGAATAAAAGAAGCCACCAAATATTGTATAATCAAAGTATTATCTGATGATGATGTACCCCTGAAACAAAAAACAGAATACCACAAACTGCTACTAAACTTATCGTATTCTTATTCATTTCAGAATTAATCTAAATCTAGTAAAACACTCTTCTTTTTTTTTCATTCTCTTTTCAATTTCATGTTCATTTGAAATATGAAATATCGGATCATAATTTTCATTCTACTTTTTATCAAAATGAGCGGTTTTGCTCAAACCTACTCTCAGCGCTCGGCAGTTAAAGCCTCTGCCACTTTAAGAACCGACCCCTGGCCTGCCATAATTATTAAATGTGAAGATGATTTAACCGCATCGAAATGGACCATTTACCGAAAAGATGAAAAAACAAACCAATACGATTACCTTGGTGAGATAAAAGCCGGAATTGACACAGCTTTTATGGACGAAGACATAGACGTTGGGGATCAATACACCTACCTGATTCATAAAGAAAGTGTAAATAAAGTAATGGGATACACTTTACTTACGGCTGGTTTTGAAACACAACGAAAATTTGATTACGGTACTTGCCTTTTAATTATTGAAAAAGAACTTGAAGCTGATATTAATGCATCGCTTGACATTTACAAAACAGATTTAATTAGAGAAGGATGGCGTGTTATTAGCCATTTGGCAAGCAACACCAATGATCATTTTGAAATTAAAAAAACAATTAAAAACAGCTATACCCAATCAGATTCAACGCTCACGGCGGTGGTACTAATAGGCAACCTAGCTGTACCCTACTCTGGCAATATGGCACCTGATGGTCATACAGCATCCGCTCCGCCTGATCATCAAGGCGCTTGGCCAGCTGATGCTTACTATGGCGACCTTGATACAGTTTGGACAGATGACTCGGTAGCTTTAAAAAATACACCTGCCCGAACTGAAAACACCAACAAACGCAATGATGGCAAATTTGACCAAAACATAATTTGGAACGGTACAGAGCTTATGGTTGGCCGTATTTTTCTTGATGGATTTGATGAGTTTGAACCAGACCGGGTTAAAATCTACAACCGATATTTTAAGAGGAACCACGAGTTTAGAACCAATCAATACCAATTTGAAGACAAAGCCATTGTAAACGATCAATTTGAAAACATTACTGAAGGGTTTGCAGGTGTTGGACTTAGGCATTTTGGCCAAATGGTGGGTGATGAAAATGTTACTGAAAACACATCATTATTAGCAAACGCGATTGACCAAAAACTACTTTGGGCTTATGGATGCGGCGGTGGCGATTATGACCGATGTGGCAATCGGCTTAGAGATAAAAATGGCAAAAGAGTAGACTCTTTTAGCGTTTCGCAAACATCAGATTACTTCAATTACAATGTTAATTGCGCTTTTAATATTCTTTTCGGTAGTTTTTTTGGAGACTGGGATAATGACAACAATCTTTTGAGAGCCCCACTGGCAGGAAAATCGCCCGCCTTAGCTACCTTTTGGGCGGGGCGCCCAGTATGGCATTTAAATGAGTTTGCACATGGTATGCCTTTAGGCCAAAGTTTACTTACCACCCAAAATACCGATATTTTCTTGTTTTCAGATATTGAGAGCGCCTATACTTACGAAAAAATGACTCACATTGCCCTAATGGGCGACCCAACCTTGCATTTAAGAAATATTGATCCTTTTGACCAAAGTATTAATGTATCAAATGAAATGAGCCCCAATATTGAACTCAGTTGGAGTGGTTCAAATGAATATGACGGCTATTACGTTTTGATTAAAAGCAACCACCCAGATAGCAGCTATAAATTGCTTAATGAAACCCCTATTATCACTAATTCATTTACCACACAAAAACTACCTATTGATTCGTATCTTTTTAAAATAATACCAATAAAATACTACCAATCCCCTACTGGTAGTTTTGAAGTTCACGCACAATTTGCATCAGGTAATTTCAGTATTTTAGGTGATTTTGACAACAATCAAAATATAAATTCAAAAACACTTAGCGTTGACATTTACCCCAACCCTAGCCATCAAAACTTAACAATTAAACTCAACAAAAAAGTAAGAGTTATTGAAATTTACAGTACAGATGGTAAACTGATTAAATCGATAAACGCCAACCAAAAAACAATTCATTTACAAACTGATAATTTTAACAGCGGCTTGTATACAATTAGGGTCATTTTAAACCATGAAGTAATTACAAAACCATTTTTAATTACCCACCCCAATTAAAAATCCCTGAATAAATCTAAATTCAAAAAACATATACCCAACCTTTAATCATTACACCGCGTTTTTAATAGTTGTAGAGAAATCGAAAAAATATTAATTCCAACAGTAAGGCACCTATATTGCAACCCTACTCGGCGTTAATTGATATTAAGATTAGAAACGCGTTTAATATGGAATTGAGAAGGTTTTTTATAAAGCATAAAACAGCGCTAGTTAAATTCAAATTTGTTTGCATTGTACTCTTATTTGGAGGCTTATCGGCTTTTGGGCAAACAAAGTTTATTGAGAACAAAGGGCAATGGCCACAAAACGTTGTAGCCAAGGCAGAATTTAGCTCAGGTGCCATTTGGATTGAGAACAAAGGTCTTACATATGAATTTTGGGACAAAAGCAAATTAGACCAATTTCATATGCACAAAGCAACCGATTCAATTGTAGATTTTCATGTAGTAAGATTGAACTTTAAGGGGGCTAACCAAAGGCCTGTAATTGAAAAAACGGGCGCTTATGAGACCAATTACAACTATTACATTGGTAATGATCAAAGCAAATGGGCATCAGGCGCAAAGGCTTTTCAGCAAATAAAACTACTTAATGTTTACAATTCGATTGACCTGATTATTGATGCAGCTCAAAGTGGATTTAAATACTCATTTGTAGTTAAACCAGGTGGTCGTTACCAAGACATTAAAGTTGAATACCAAGGTGCTAATGACGTATTTATTGATAACGAAAAACTAATTGCACTTACCACCTTAAGCACAATTGAAGATGATGCCCCATTTACCTATTTGGGCGATTATGGCGATGAAATAAAATCTCAATATGCCCTTGATGGCAATATTCTATCTTTTGATTTACAAGATTACACACCATCAGGTGTACAAGACTTGGTGATTGACCCGAGTGTAATATTCTCATCACTTTCAGGATCAAATACAGATAACTGGGGTTTTACAGCAACCTATGATGAAGACGGAAATGCCATAACTGGCGGAACGGTTTATGGTACTGGCTACCCCACTAGTACGGGCGCTTTTCAAAGAACCTATGGTGGCGGCTCAATTTCGCTAGGACGAGATTGTGGTATTTACAAATTGAGCCCAGATGGGGTAAACCTTATTTACATGACTTATTTTGGTGGAAGAGGCAATGAACAACCACATAGTTTGGTGGTAAACCATAAAAATGAGCTTATTATCTACGGTACTACCACATCAGATGACTTACCTAACCGAAACGCAGTGCAAAAAAACAATGGTGGCAAGCACGATATTTTTATAGCCAAACTTAATGCAACGGGTACAGCACTATTATCAGCCACCTACCTTGGCGGTGACGGCGAAGATGGATTAAATGGCGAATACAGAGATCCCAATGGAGACTTTAGAAACAGTTTTGAATTAGTTTACAACTATGGTGATTTGTATAGAGGTGAAGTAATGGTTGATTCATTTGATAATGTATATATAGCTTCTACTACTGAGAGTGAGCGTTTTCCGGTAACGGCAAACGCCATAGAAAATCGCTATCAAGGTGGGCAGCAAGATGCAATTGTATTAAAACTTACTCCAAACATTGACACTATTATTTGGAGTACTTTTTTGGGAGGCCAAAGCCATGACGCTGCCTATAGTTTGGATTTTGATAAAGACTATAATATATATGTAACTGGTGGAACAAAAAGTAATGATTTTCAGACCACTAGCGGTGCCTATGATGGCTCACAGGCCGGTGGAATGGCTGATGCTTTTGTTTCAAAAATTTCGGCCGATGGCTCTACCCTTATGGCTTCAACCTATTTGGGAACCAACTCGTACGAGCAAGGCTTTTTTGTAAAAGTTGGCCCTGATAATAAGCCTTACGTACTTGGCCAAACAGCCAGTTCTCGATTCCCAACTAAAAGCACCACAAACAACGCCAATCAAGGTGTTTTTATCACCAAAATGAAAAAAGACCTATCAGATATTCTTATTTCAAAAAAAATAGGTGCAAACAACATAGTTAATATTTCGCCAGCGGCTTTCTCAGTTGACGATTGCGGTAGAGTTTATTTTTCGGGTTGGGGAGGTTTAAATGCTAATGATAATTCAACCGGAAATACACGTGGCCTAACTACTACAAGTGATGCTGTGAAAAAAACCACCGATGGCCGTGATTTTTACATTGCTGTTTATACCGCAGACCTAGCTACTCCAATTTATGCTACCTTTTATGGTGGTAATGATCCTAACGATGGTAGCTCGGAGCATGTAGATGGCGGAACAAGCCGCTTTGACAAACGGGGCGTTGTTTACCAAGCCATCTGCGCCGCCTGCAATGGCCTAGAACTAAACCCACAAGGTAGATTCCCTACTTACCCCAACAATGTTTTTGGCTCAGTTGCAGATCACGGAAGCGTTAATTGTAATAATGCTGTTATAAAAATTGACCTTGAAGGCCCTGCATTATATGCCGAATACGAGCGTAGTACTATAGATTGTCAAGTACCTCAAAAAGTAACATTTACAAATTACACACAAGATGCCACCGATTTTACGTGGGATATGGGCGATGGCACCACATATACCGATAGTAATGTAACCCACACCTTTACTAAGCCAGGCACATACATTGTTAAGTTAATTGCATATAATCCAATAGCTTGCAACTTAAGAGATACTATTAAAGAAAAAATCACCATTTACGCAAAAAGCGAAGCCGATTTTGAAGCTGACATTGATGTTTGCACAAGAGAAGTAACCTTTGATCATATTGGTAATTATGGCAAAACTTTTTCTTGGGATTTTGGTGATGGTAACACCAGTACAAAAACAGCTCCTAACCACACTTTTGCCGATACGGGGTCGTTTAAAGTAACTTTATTTACCGATGCAAAAACAGGATGTGCCGACACCTTTGAGTTAGAAATTAACCTTGAAGAGCCCCTAATTGATTTTACGCTTGAACTTGATACTTGTAATAAATTGCTTACCACAAAAAACAACTCAAAAGGATTTGAATCCTTTGTATGGCATTTTTACAATACCGACACCAGTAAAACTCTTGAACCCACTTATCAATTCGATACTAGGGGCCAATACAGCGTTTCGCTCACCACAAATCTAAATACCAGTTGCGAAGATTCTTTAGTAAAACCTGTTACGATACTTGATCCTTTGGCCGATTTTTCATTTGAAATTGACACCTGCAACTCAGATGTAGCTGTAATTAATAACTCTTTAGACGCCAGTGGGTATAAATGGAAACTAAGCGATGGCAGAAGCTTTACAGATGCAGCACCCCTAATTGAATTTACTGAATTAAGCAAAGAGTACACGCTTACTTTATTCGCGGCACCTTACTCCGCTTGTGTTGATACTCTTGCAGAAACTTTTAGAATTCCAGGACTACCAAAAGCTGCCTTTGAATATTTAGCCGACACCTGTGTTTCAGCAATTCAATTTTTAAATAAAAGCACCGATGCCCCGAGCTTTTATTGGGACTTTGGAAACGGAGACACATCAAAAGCTAATTTTCCGTTTGTAAACTTTAGAGATACCGGCTGGTTTGATGTAAAACTTATAGCCTACCCTTTTAGCGATTGCCCCGATACTCAGCTCACCACGGTAAGAGTTGACACCTTTAGGTTTGCCAATTTTGATCTTGAAATAGATACCTGTGAGTTTATTGTAGAATTTGAAAACACATCAGAAGATCTAGATTCATTTAGATGGGAGTTTGGCGATGGATCAACAGCTGCTGGCAACACACCTAAACATACCTACAACAGCAATGGAATATATGAAATCACCATGTTTGCTCTACAAACGAGAAATGGCTGTAGAGATACGGTAAACGCTTTTATTCAATTACCCGAGTTGCCGCAACCTGCTGTAATACAAACTCAAGACTCATGCTTAAATACGTTTATTTTTACCGATAACTCAAACTATAAAATCCAATCACTTTGGAAATCATCAAATGGCGATTCGCTTTTAGGAAACGAGTATAAAGTAACATTTGCAACCGCCGATAGTCATCAGGTATTTTTAATTGTACGCTCTGAGTACGATTGCTGGGACACCCTAATTACCGATGTAGTAATCGATTCTTTGGCTTATGCAAAATTTGATTTTGAATTGGACAGTTGCATTAGAACCAAGCGATAGAGATTTTATCGGTCGTAAATCGATCGAGAAAAAAGTTATTGACCGAAGCTCTAGTGAAACCAAATCTCAAATGATAGGATTAGTTTTAGAAGGGCGTGGTGTTTTAAGGCACGGTCAGAAAGTAATGCTAGAGAATAATAACTCTGGGATTATAACTAGCGGAACTTTTTGCTTTCCTCCTGACATAAAATTCCATTTTGCCGCCTGATTTATTATTTGTTCAATTGATAATAAACTGAATTCAACTCTCTGATGAGACAAAATAGGTTTCATGCCT
>JBMYOR010000073.1:0-9124 GCA_049599535.1 Bacteroidia bacterium
GATGTCCGACGTTTTTCCAACGTCCGAAATCTCCAAGGGAGACTGCTTTTTAATCTAATTAGACCTTACGCTTCTGTTTTTGATTTTGTTTGCAGCTAAATGATAAAAGGCTTGGCAATTTAACCCGTATAGAAGCGTCAGGTCTTGGTTCAAATTGGGGTTCGATGTCCGGCGTTTTTCAAACGACCGACATCTCCAAAGGAGACTGCTTTTGAATCTAATTCGACCTTACGATTCTGTTTTTGATTTTGTTTGCAGCTAAATGATAAAAGGCTTGGCAGTATAGCCTTTATAGAAGCGTCAGGTCTTGGTTCAAATTGGGGTTCGATGTGCGACGTTTCTCAAAAGTCCGACATCTCCAAAGGAAACTACTTTTTAATCTAATTAGACCTTACGCTTCAGGTTTTGATTTTGTTTGCAGCTAAATGATAAAAGGCTTGGCAGTTTAGCCTTTATAGAAGCGTCAGGTCTTAGTGCAAAATGGGATGTGCAACATCTGCTCAATACATCTTTAGGCTGGTAAATTTTGCTAAAATTCAATCAATCCAGCTTACATTTTTTGTTGCTTTTTGCAATTGGGGTTCAAGTTTTTTTAGCTCTAATAGGGTTTCTTTAGGGGCATCAACTACAAATAAACTAACTACCCAATTGGGTAAACCGCCTGGATCTGATACAAATTGATATGTTATGTCGGTAGAGTTTTGGCCGCTAAATTGAAGTTTCCAAAAACCTTCGGCGGTTTCCATTCGTACTAGGTTTGACTTTTTGGGTATATAATCAGGGTCGGCTTTGGTTTCAATAAAGGCAATTTTCTGCGTGTTATCGTATCGAGCATTCAGTTTGCTTACAATATCTCTATTATCAAGTGGCCAAGGCATTTCAACTTCAGAGTAAATCACTTTTTGGGCGGGGGTAATTTCTTTAACCACGTAGCTCTCTTTAACACCATAAACAAATTCGGTTTGGTTTTTTACGTTATCGAGCAATGCGGCAACTTGCTCGAGCGGGGCATTTATGGTTGTAACTCCTTTAAATTCAGATAATCCTGAGCTGGTGGTGCGGGTGTATACCTTTATGTCGTTTTTATTGTAAGAGAGTTTCCAGCTAATATTTGTGGTATTGGTGCCTGTGCAAATAATTATTGCTAGTGGCAACCATAGTTTTATGGAGTTAAACATGTTGTCGGCTTTTGGGTAAGTGCTTATGGGTTTAACCGTAAAGCCGCAAAACTTGTTTTAATAAATAAACTAAAACTTAAATACAAACTCAACTCTGCGGTTGGCTTCAGGGTTTTGTAAGTCAATGGGTTCTGATTCGCCTTTGCCTAATGCAAATATTTGCTGCGGCGCTACACCTTTATTGTTTAAATAGTTTTTTACAAATTCTGCTCTATTTTTAGAGAGCTGCAAGTTGTCTAACTCTGATCCTACGGCATCGGTATGGCCAATAATACTAATTTGCTGCGGCTTGTATTTTTTAATGGCAATAGCAAGCGAATCTAAAAACTGCAACGAATTTTTATCTGTTATTTCAGCTTTACCGAAATCAAATTCTAAGTTTTTAGCCCCAGAGAAACTACCATCGCTGTTTTGTTTAAGGTGGTTTAGTAAGTTTTTAATCTGGTTAGATTCTTTAGTTTTAAAACTATTTGCTTCTAAAAAAATGGCAGTATCATATACATCGTCGCCTACATCGCTAATGGCTAAAATTAGGCGGTATTTTCTATTGGGTTTTACTTTGGCGCCTGCGTTTAGGGTGGTGGTAAAACCATCAAATTCAAGCATTAAAGCAATTTCGCCTTTGGCCGAATCATTTTCCCATTTTTGTAAATTATCGGGTTCCCAAAGGCTATTCAGGTAAAAGTACTCTTGGTTTTTACGATGGTTAATCTCATCAACACAAATGGGTGTTTTACCATTGTTAAGCGTGGCCAGGTTTTGCTTTTTTCCATTTTCAAGATCAATAAGCACAAAGGCAAACACATCATTTACTCCTCGGTTTACATACTCGGGGTACTCTTCTGATGCAAAAATGTATTTAAAGCAAAAGCTATCGGCACTCGGAATAAAATCAAAAGCCAATACAGCGGCATCATACGTTTTTAGATCACCAGCCAATTGGGCCAAAAAGGGTACGCCACTTTCAATATTTTTTCCGCTTTTGCCGTGTTCTTCATTAGGGCCAATTGCATCTTTAACATTGCCCGTTGATAATACTAGCCCAGTATCTATAAACGTATTATAAACCATATGGCAGCTAAAGGTGCCAATAGCTGCATTGCTACCCATATATTTTGAACCCAAAAGCGTAATGCCCGATTTTTTTGAAAGTAAAATTTGATTCACAACATTCTCGGGTGTGTCAACAAACTCAATATTAAGCTGTGCGTGCAATTGCTCAAAGGGCAATAGTAATGCTATAATTATTATAAAGTAATTCATTTAAAAGCTGTAAAAGTATCTTACCAGTATGATAAAACCGAAGGTGTAACTCTTTTTTGATATTGGCATAATAGCAGAGATATTTGGTTTATGCTAAGTAGCGATTATTTAAAGAATCATAATCAAAACCAAAAGAACCTTGAAATTGGCAGGTATACCCATTTTAAAAAAGGGTTGAAGGCTAAAGTACCTAAGCTTAAGGCAAACGAAAGAAAAAACCGGAAACTCAGCAGCGAATATGCAAAAGTGGGACAATTGCCAGTAGCAAGGTGGAAACTGCTTTTGATTTTATTAGTGCTGGCACTTATAATTCTTTACTTATCGAACGGCATGTTCCAAAATCTTTTTACCCCCTAAAAATTAGAAACAATGATAAACACCGGATTTGCTGGCGATGGCCAAAATAGAAACTCTGCTAACCGAAGAACCCAAAAAGAGATTAACAGCGGTAGGTTTAAAAAGATATTTGGATTAAAAGCAAACCGCTTAAGCCAACAACAACGAGAGAACCGAAAAATAGCAAGTGACTATAATAGGGTGGTTGATATTCCAAGCGGGCTTATACTGTTTATTATAAGTATTGCCTGTGCTCTAATTTGGGTTTTTGTATGATTTGCCATGATTTAATCAGTAATAATTTCCCAACTTTTTTCTCTACCGGCTATGGCATATCGCTTGTAGGTATTGTAAATCACCACGCCTGAAATAAGTACCCCGGTCATTAAAGTATATCCGCTTGTGTAGCCCAGTTCAAGGTTTTGAGTTTCGTTTTGGGTTAAAGTATCGGCCGATGAAAACGCGGCATTAAAACCTGCTACATTTAAAATACCCGAAATGCCCGCGGCCATATAGGCAGTTCCTATTTTTTGCCTTCGGTTTGATTTAACGGCTATTACTTCAATTTTTTTAATTTCAATGGTATCGTTTTTAGTGTAGATTTTCCCGTTTTTAAACTTACTAAAGCGTCCTTTTATTAACAGGCCTTTTGTAGTGTGTATTCGCACAAAATCGTTTTTCGAAATTGAATCTCTTCTATAGCCAATTTTGTACTTAAAAACTACGGTGTTGGTATCGGTTTGCGCCCCTACAGGTACCACAATTAATAAAACGAATACAATGGCTATTAATGCTCTCATGATTTATAAATGCAAAATAAAAGCACAGCAATTACACTATAAAATCATTAGGCCATACTACTGTGGGCAAGGCTAAGCGATTAACTAAAAATTATATTGCGTTATTAATAATCTGGGTTAGATTTAATGTTGTGCTTTTGAGCAAATTCAATAATGGCGTTTGTTTTTTGGCAGCCAATTATTTGGTAAAACATTTGAGAAGTGTTTGTGTAGATCAAAATCACAAGCATGAGTACTGATTTGTAACAATTGATGAATTTAAAGGAATTATCGCATTGTTTTAAACTAAAAAATCAATATTAATATGAGATGGTAGGGTTTAATGTTAATGAGTGGTAGATGTTTTTTTAATACCTAAAAACTTAAGCAAATCGGCTTTGAGCTCATCACCATTTAAATACCATTGATCATAAGGAATAGGAAAAAACCTGTGGCCGCCGTATTTAAAAACCTTTACTTTTTCTAGTGGCAGTGTATCTTCATAATCGCCCGGATAGCCTATAAGATCAATGCCGTAAAGCTTTTTGCCTTTTTGCACCACAAGGTCAAACTGAGTGCCCAAAATATTATGGTTTAGATGAATGTTTTCTAAACCGCTTTCTTTCAAAAAGTCTGCAACTTCTTTTGAAAAAAGATCATGTTCACTTTTGCTTTGCTCTTTTGCTTTGCTTGAAAAACCAATATACTTGGCCAACAAGTGCGTAGCCGGCAGCTTACTTGGGCTAATGGAGTAAAACGCTAATTGCTTTTGCCGTGCTCGGGTAATGCTTACATTAAACACATCTGCTTTGTTTATATGTCTAATGGCTGTGCCGTGGCTTTGGTCGTCAACACAAAAGCTCAAATACATTACATCGCGTTCTTCGCCTTGAAAACTATGCGCTGTGCCTATGAGTATTTTGTGGTTTTGAATATCTTGAATGCTTAGTTGATCCCTAATGCTTTCGGCCAAGTAATTTACTTGCTCCCTAAAGGGCGAAAGCACGCCGATTGACTTTTTAAAAGCATCGGTAAGTTTTTCCTCACTTTTAATTCTGCTTTTTATTTGGTCAATTATTTCTTGAGCTTCAATCTCATTTACCCCATCAACTCTTTGGCCATTTGTTTTTATAATTTCTAATGAATCTACATCTTCAATGCCCGGCTTGTTTGTCATTATGTTTAGTGAACCATTGTAAAATTGGCTATTGCTAAAGCCAATAATTTTAGGATGGCTTCTAAAATGCTCATTTAAAAATGAAATAGCGCTTTGACTTTTAATGGCTTCAAGCGCTAGGTCAAGAATTGATTTGTTTCTAAAATCAAGGCGTTCCAATTCGTTTTCATTGAGTTCAAAGTCCTTGGCAAGTTTTCGTGATTTTACTTCTGATAAAAACGATAAATGACGCAGCTGCTTTGGGTCGCCACAGATTATGGCCCGCTTAGCTCTATAAAGCAAGGGCAGGGCAGTGGCCATATCGCATTGGCTGGCTTCGTCAATTATTACTAAATCAAAAAGGTCTTTTCGTAAAGGGAGCACATTGGCGGTTTCAGATAAATTGACCAACCAAACGGGGAACGACTTTTTGATTTCTTCGAAACTTACCGCTTCAAATCGTTCTTCTTTGGTTTTAATGGTTCGGGCCTTAAGCGCTTTTTCTAAACGAGTATATGTTGAGCGATTTTGCCTAATAGATTGATACCTATTTGCCTTGCTGCTTACATCAATTAGTGTTTTGATTTGCTCATACTTTTTAGGGTAGAGCTTTTCAAGCTTTTTAATGAGATACCAAGCGGTTTCATGTTTCTTTAAACCATGTTCTACAAAAAATTTGGTAACAGGGTGGTAAAATTTAGATTGTGAAGTTGCCAAGCGTTTTCCATTCTTCTTCGATTGCTCATTTACAAGGTGGTATTTCTCTTCAAGGCTTTCAATTTCAAACTGAATCTCTTTAAGTTTACGCTCTTGCTCATACACGCTATGTGGCAACTTGTAAACTAGCCCAATGCCGTTTTTTAGATCGCTGATTTTACTTCTCAGAAGTGTTTTATAATCTCCTTTACCTCCAGCTCTAATACAAGTTTTTTCAAGTCCTAAGTCATCTTCAATTTTTTGCATAACCACATCTACGGCTTGGTTTTTTGCTGAGGTTACTAAAATTGATTTTCCTTGCCTAATGGCATCGGCTACCAGGGCTGCAATGGTATATGATTTACCGGTGCCCGGTGGGCCAATAACAATGCTATTGCTGTAAGAATATGCGTTTTTTAATACCTGAGCTTGACTTTTGTTTAAAGCCGTTGGCACCATAAATGGTTTATTGTTTTGGTAATTGAGTATATCGTTGGTTTGCCCAGTTAAAATTTCTGACAAAGGGGTTGACAAGCTCGGGGATTCAATCATTTCATCAAGCTCCTTAAGAATATGAACCGTATTTGATGATTTGCGCAACACACAAACTCCTGCGCATGATTTTACCTTTAGGCCACGAGATTTTCTAATGGCTTGTTCTTTCTCTAATTGAGGAAAAAAGAGCAGTTCATCGGTCTCAACTTCATGGTATCGGCTTTGGATCAAACGCTCAATAGCAGAGACTTTTTCGAAACTCAAGGGCTGACCATCTACAATTTCTAGAATGTCTTTGGCTGTGGTTATATCATCTTCTTCTATTGCATTTATGGCTCTAAAAAAGGCGGGATTAATTGTGGGGTTGCTGTAATCGGGGTAAAGTGAATAGCCATCTTCATTTTGCTCAATTCTTGCAGGCCACAGCAATAGCGGTGCATTTAGGCGCTTATTATAATTCTCGCTTCTACCGCATAAAAATAGGGCGGCTACGTATATGCTTTTTTCGTATTGATATACTTCAAGTTCAGCCGTAATGGCTTCAGCATAATTAGTGCTCAATGGCAGGTACGGCATTTCGCCGTTCACAATTTCAATGTTCTGAATCCAATGCCGATGTTCTACTTTTTTCTCAAAGAAATTGAAAATGAGCTGCTCGCGGTTGTCGGCCTCGTAGCTTGATTTTAAAAAGCCAATTAGTTTTTTATGCTCCAAATCCTAGCTTTACTCAGGTTTAGGTGGCAAAATAGTGGTTTCTTCAGGCATAGGGAAAAATGTTGAGTCATTAACCAGTAGCTCTTGAAGCTTTTTATGAACCGCATCATTGTCATTTTCAAATAAGCTTTTCTTTCGCCAGCCCGTGGCAAAACCCGCAACCATACCTAAATCTGGCGAAAAATATAGCCTGTGGCCACTATCGCTACCATAAGCATTGAGCAAGTAAGAGTTTACCGTGTAAAATGTATTGCCTATTTGGTACTTGCGTGTTGATTCAAATTGGTAATAAGTTGCAAAATTTTGTCTTTCATTAAGCTTCTCAAACCTAGGATAGCAAAAATCTATATGGTAAAGATATGTAGGTAAAAAAGGGACCATTTTAACTTTAATTGAATCTGGGTTATCGCTAACACACATAAAGATTGATGCTTTTACACCCTTTTCAATTAACTGCTGCACACAATACCCGGAGTCGTTCATTGTGGCTATTTTGTACTCAAAAGAATCTTCGATGTACTCAATGCTATCAGCACGATTAAGCACAATGAGCCTTGTAGCAATTCTTTTTCGTTCATTTTGTAAGCAACCATAAACTAGTAATGCAGTTATCACAGCAAAAATTATTTGGCGCATTTGAGTTAGAATTATCGGTTTGTACTGTCAATAGATCACTAGGTCGGGGTTTAAACCCCGACCCAGTGATTAATTAGTTTAATCGTAAAATTTTTTGAAACGTTTTATCTCTTCATCAAATCCTACAGATTTATGATGTTCTTCTTGATTGCGAATGTATGCGCGAGTTTTGTCCAACTCTTTGTTTGAAACTCCAACGGCATAATACTCATTTTGCCACGAAAAAGTTGATTCAATTAACCCGTTGTCATTTATCCATTTTGAGGATTCGCCTTTAATCATTTTCATTATTTGGCTGATGCTGAATTTCCAACCCATTGAAACCAAGCAATGACAATGGTCTTTATAACCACCAATATGGTCAATTACAATATCATTTTCAATGGCATTTTCTTTAATGTGAAACCAGAGTTTATTTCTAAGGGTTTTAGTTTCAAGAAAAGGTTCTCTGTTTTTTGTTGACCAAACGAAATGGATATAAACTCGAATGAACGACATATCTTAAATTTTAATTTATTGCAATCAATAGCTCGGGGTTTAAACCCCGAGCTATTAATCGTTTCTAACATTCCTTCAAAATCAAACAACCTAATGTTGGCACCGTAATGGTTGTTGTGTCGTTCAACTTCTCAATTTTATCATCCGACATTAAATCAACCACACAATCAGGAAGGTCTTTCAACTCAAAAGTTCTTGACATCTCATTATTTCTATTGATAAATACCCAAATGGTTTCGCCCTTATAGCTACGTTTAAAACTAAAGACATCTTCATAAACCAGATAGGTTTCGTAAGAGCCCAACTGCAGGGCTGGCTCGCCGTTTCTAATGGCCGTCATCTTTTTGTAAAAGGCGAGTAGTTCTTTGTTTTGAGCCACCATATCAGGTGCGTGCGTGCTTTGGTCGGGATAAGTAATTTCATTTTCATAAGTTATATCATCCCAAATCATAGGCTTTCGGCAATCGGGGTCATTAGCGCCCCACATGCCTATTTCATCTCCGTAATAGATCATTGGCGCGCCTACGTAGGTCATTTGCATCATTACCAATAGTTTTTGTAAGTCATAATCATAGCCCGAAGGTTTTCTTGGGTCGTAATCAGAGTTTTCAGCTGCTTTTGATAAACCAAAGTAAGTACCCCAATCGCGGTAGTTGCCAATGCCTCGGTTTTTAATCATTGAGGCAATCCGGTTGGCATCATGGCTGCCCAATAAGTTCTGATTTACATAATCCACACCTTTTGGGTAAAGCTCGCGCAATTCTTCGAGTTTTTGGTCAAACTCATTACCATCAATACGCATTGAATCTTCATACAAAAAGTATTCGGCGCAAGTAAAAACGAAGTTGTAGTTCATTTCGCCATCAAACTCATCTCCCTGCATGTAAGGCACCACTTTTTCAGGCACATCTACTATTTCAGCCACCAAATAAGCTTCAGGATTTAATTGTCTAACATGAACTCGCCAATCTTTCCAAAAAGCATGGTCCACGCAAAAAGCTACATCAAGTCGCCAACCATCTATGCCGTTTGCTTGCACACCTTTCGGTTTCATCCAACGCTCAGTGGCAGCAAAAATGTAATTCTTTGGCCCTTCAACTATGCCGTTTTCATCTTCTTTAAGCTCAGGCAGCGATTTTACACCCCACCAACCTTCGTAGTCAAATTCGGTTCCTTTCTCAGGATCGTCAAAGCTCTTTACCGTAAACCAATCTTTATACTTTGAGTCTTCTTGCTTCTCTTTTAGGTCTTTAAATGCAAAGCTGTTGATGCCCATGTGGTTAAAAACACCATCAAAAATTACCCTAATGCCTTTGGCGTGTGCTTTCTCAATTAATTCAAGTACCAGTAAATCGGCTTTGGTCCAAACCCAA
>JBMYOR010000074.1:0-9124 GCA_049599535.1 Bacteroidia bacterium
AAAAAATATCAGCGACGTCAACCCTTATTTCAGGAAAGCAAATGGATTGAATATGCTCTCCAGAGAAGATTAGACCTTTTTCTACAAAAGCTCCTTGCTCTCTTTTATACTGTCTTATGCAGTTTTCACCCAGAAATACCGTCCACAGCTCTTGAACCCCAAAATGCTCGTAGGCTTTGAACTTGTCACTTAGGTCTTTTTGGGCAGTTCTTGCTGAAATAATTTCAATTATTAGCTCCGGAACTCCAACATATCCAAAGTCTTTAAGTTCATCTTTATGTGATGACACAATCATGTCGGGCATTACTACCGTCTCAGTTTCTTCAAATTTATTCGGCTGATTTGTTAAGTAAACTTCAAAAGGACCTTGCACCATAACATACGGACCTTCTTTAAGGATATCATGAAGTGTTACCATTAAGGCTCCAAAAACACTTTGATGCAAAGATGCATATCCAGGTGGAGTTAATCTATAAGCTTTACCACGAATAATTTCAAAGTATCCTTTGTAGTTCCATGACCTATATTCTTTCGCAGTGTAACCTGTGAAATTAAAATCGGGCTCTTCCATATTTTCACCCAATCCATAAATCATAGCGCCTCACCACATTGATGGCAAAACTTGGCCTTATCGTCGTGGCTGTCTTCGCCGCAGTTGTGGCAACTTTGGGTATTGTTAATTGAAGGCTGTTTTGCCAATTCAGCAGAAACAATTCCTGTAGGAACAGCTATAATTCCGTAACCCATTATCATAATAATTGATGCAAATAATTGGCCCAAAGTAGTAGCCGGAGAAATATCGCCATATCCAACAGTAGTAAGCGTTACAATGGCCCAATAGATACTTTTTGGTATTGAATCAAATCCATGCTCGGCGCCTTCAATCAAATACATAAAGGTTCCTGTAATAATGGTAACCATTACTACTACCATTAAAAACACTAGAATTTTTCTTCTACTTGCCAGCAGCGCATTTCCCAAATTATTGGCTTCGCCTAAGAATCGAGTTAGTTTTAATACTCTAAATACTCTAATGAGCCTTATGCTTCTTATAACAAGTAGGCCTTCAGTATTACCCGATATAAACAAGCCTAAATAAGTAGGCAATATTGAGAGCAGATCTATAATACCATAGAAGCTAAAAATGTATTTCCATGGCTTTTTAATGGCATAAATTCTAGCTCCATATTCAATGGTAAAAAGAATGGTGAATGTCCACTCAAGCTGTTTAAACTCTCTATCGTACAGATCATCTATGCTCTGTACGCTTTCAAGCATTATAATCACCACGCTTGCCAAAATAGCAAAGAGCAGAATTAAATCAAATGCTTTTCCTGCGGGGGTATCCGCTTCAAAAATTATCTCGTGTATTCTCTCCTTAAAACTCAAGTGCCAAAAATAAAGGATGAGTTTTTAATTATTGTCCAGATGTCAGGCACTTTTGAAGTGGCATACTTCTTTGCTCAAATTAAAACACTAAATGGGCTCTTACGTAAATAAATTCATCAGCTAACCTATGCCCAGAGAGTTTTGGCGAATCATTGAAAGTGTTGTTCCAAAAGAACTTGACTCCACTTGTCATTTGAACTCTTAAATAACTGTTCAACTTTAATCTTGATGTAAAGCTAAAATCAAAGTAGGTGTCGTTTATATTTTCTCTTGCCCAAGTTTCAATATTAATCTCCGGGAAAAATACACGATCGATTTTTACACTTAGAAACGCTTTTTGTGAATCATCATATTTTGATGGTAATAGAAACGATTTTTGAAAACCACAAGAGTAAATATTAGGGATAAAAATATCGTCAACATTACCATTGGTCCACCCCCCTAGAACAATAATGGTTTCTCTTCTACCATATCCAATATTAACAAGAAATGGATTTTTCGACCATAAACCCAAGCCCAGCTCGCTCCTAAAGTTCTTAGGGTAGTAAGAGATATCATAGTCAAAAATGGCCCAAGTATAGGATGAAATTGAATGTGCTAAAACAAGTTTTTTTGCAATAAGATGATTGTGTTGAATATCACCACAACCGAAACTTCCTCCTACCACAAATTCATGTTTCTTAGCGGTATCAACAGTGGGTATATTTAATGTGGATTTAGGGTAAAAGCCACTTTGACATGAGCAAAAAAGGACGGTAGATATTAATGAAAGGAGAATATGAATTTTCATTGCTTGAATTTTCCCAAATGTAATGTTTTAAGGCATTTTTAAATGTCATACACCTTGAAGGTGGCAGAAATCAACTAGAAACCCAAAAGCTACGAAGCCTTGGCCAAGTAGTTAGAAACTCAAAAACTACTTCTGCTTATTAGCCAATTGCCCACAAGCCGCATCTATATCTTTACCTCGGCTACGGCGAATATTGGCAATTACACCATGCTTTTCAAGCTCACGTTTAAAGTTCATGGCTCTGTTTCCGCTCGACCTTTCGTAAATGGCGTTATCTATCGGATTGTATTCAATAAGATTTACTTTGCTAGGAACTCGCTCGCAAATTTTGGCCATTGCAGCGGCATCCTCGTCTGTTTCGTTAAAGTGGCTCAGCATTACATACTCATGTGTAATTCTGTTTCCTGTTTTGGCGTACCAATACTCTAGAGCTTCAACTACGCCTTCAATATCGTTGCTATCATTTATTGGCATTATTTGGCCACGCTTGGTATTCGTTGGCGCATGAAGGCTAACCGCCAAATTGATTCGTAAATCATCATCAGCCATTTTCTTAATGATCTTAGAAATGCCAACCGTTGAGAGCGTAATGCGTTTTGGCGACATTCCCAATCCATCGGGCGACGTAATATGTTCAATTGACTTTTTTACATTGGCATAATTAAGAAGTGGCTCGCCCATGCCCATGTAAACTATATTGGTAAGCGGCTTTCCGTAGTTTGCTTTTGCCTTTCGGTCAATGATTACTACTTGGTCAAATATTTCAAAGAAGTCAAGGTTTCTCTTACGATCAAGGCTTGCGGTGGCGCAAAATTTACACGTAAGGCTACAACCCACTTGGCTTGAGATACAAGCTGTCATTCTATCTCCCTTGGGTATTAAAACCCCTTCTACAAACTCACCATCAAATACCTTAAACCCGAACTTAATGGTGCCGTCTTCGCTCAGTTGCTCATCAACAATTTCAATTTCTCTAATCTCAAATTGCTCATTTAGTTTTTCTCTAAGCTTTTTGGGTAGATTACTCATTTGGTCAAAGCTAGAAACCGCCTTTTGCCATAGCCATTGGTGCACTTGCTTGGCTCTGAACTTTGGTTCTCCAATTTCAGCAAATAAGGCAATGAGCTGTTCTTCTTTTAGTGAGCGTATATCTTTTTTGAGTGTGCTAGGCATTAAATGAATTATCAATTACAAATTCTCGAATCTTTATTTTTATTCCTTCCCAATCCTCTTCTAAGTAAAGTTTTGGGGTTAATTCCGAGTCTGCCACACCAAAGTCTGTCAAACTTTTTAAAATAGCCGTTGTAAAAAGTTGGTGGCCGTACTTATCTGTGTAAGCTTTCATCATTTCTTTAAGAGAAAAATCTTTTGACAGTCTGAAAAAATCAATGAAATCCTTTTTACTTCTGCGACTAATAATAGCACCAATCTTCATTGCAGCGATATCAATATTTGACAAGAGTTTAAACTCGCCATGGTGCTCAACTGGTTTAATCAAAGGATAATCATGTCTTACAAAATCCACTTTAATTCCGTCAATTAACACGTTTAAACCACCTTTATTTGAGCCTGTTACATCAACTTCTCCAAAATCGTGTGTTCGCTGAAGAAGCTCTTCTATATTGATTTCACTCTTTGTAAACAAATCAATATCTACCGAAACCCTATGCCCATATTTTAAAGCTAAAGCAGTTCCACCAACAAGGAAATAATCATTGAAATAATCATCATGAAACAACTCAATCAATAACCCAAATAATTCGGAATTAACTGTTTCTCGGTGTAACATTTAAAATCACTTTTGGGAATTTGAAAAATTGTAGAGCAATAACTTAATGTCAAGTCATCTAAATATTGCGCATTTTTTAAGGCACCTATTGTTTTTTCTTTACCGTAATATTTTAACACATCGTGTATTTCGGGCAAATCGCCACGCATAAAAATTCTAGAAATAATAAACTGACTGTTTTTTACTAAATCTATTTGACTGAAGTCTACATCCCAAAAAGTGGAAGTGGTCATTTGTGATATAAACTCCTCGGCAGTCATTTCTATTTATTCAATTTTTCTGGCCCTTTTCCTACCTTATCAAAAATAACGTGGTTGTTTTCGGTATACGGCATTAAGGCTTCTTTAATAAACTTCTCTGCTCGTTTAGCTTCTTCAAGCGGGTACATTAAATGCACATTTGGTCCTGCATCTAAGGTAAAATACCAAGGCATGTTTTCAGTCTCTCTAATTTCACGCACCAACTCAATAATCTTAAGCGTATTTGGCTTCATTAAAATGAATGAAGGATCACTATTCATCATTAAACCATGCAAGGTCAATGCTTCGTTTTCTAAAATTTTACCGAAAGCTTTTACGTCGCCGCTTTGCATTATGCCTTTAAGCTGTTCAATATGCTCTCGAGCCGTAAAATACCGCATTTCACCGTAAGGATGCCCTTCCATCAATTTATGTCCGGCGGTACTACTTACAGATTTTTGCCCCGAATCAACTATCAAAATGGCATCTTGAAAGGTGGTAAAAACATCATCAACATCTTCGTTTACAGGAACTGCAAAGTAATCGCTGCTTTCAAAAACTGATTCGCTTTGCCCCCAACAAACTAAGCCGCCATAAACTGATCTTGATGCACTACCTGAGCCTAAACGCGCCAAATGACTCGCACGGGTTCTGAATTGCTTTTTATCGGCAAATCCACCAAACATTCTGCTTTCAATACTTACCATACAAAGCGCAAGTGCGCTCATTGATGAAGCTGAAGATGCAATTCCGGCCGAGTGCGGAAAGCTATTTTCACTTGCTATGGATAATTTAAGGTGATTGAGATACGGAAAATCGGCTTCGTTTTTATTGAAATAACTTCTAATTTTAGTTTCAAAGTTGGGAGCAGCTTTACCTTCAAACTTAAAGTCTAGTTCTAGTGCTTGTCTTTTTGAATCTACATCAAAATCAATTGCCGTTTTTGTAAATGATTCTGAAAGCGTAAAGCTTAACGATGGGTTACTCGGAATTTGATTTCCGTGCTTTCCCCAATATTTTACAATAGCTATGTTCGATGGGCTTTTCCAAGCCACTGATCCACTTTTTGCTTCTATTTTCAATTTCAAAAATTTGGTAATGCAAAGGTACTTAAATGTTGTTCAATGCCCTTGAAATGGAATATTGATAAAAATTTAAACGTGGTTTGATTTAGCCACGAAGACACAATGACACTAAGGTTTTTACTTTAATAGTTGGTGGCTTAACGACTTGGTGGTCATTAACAGACCGTTTCATTAAACTTTAAAATTGTACCAAAACCTTTTGATTTAAAGTATTCAAAAACTTTGCTTTCTTCATTTGAGCTTGCCGCCAAAATGAAATCTCCACCCCATGCACCGAGAGATTTTGTTTGACCCTCAAAGTCACTAAATAGCCGCTCCTGAACTGGTTTTGTGTCAATTGCCTTCCCTACTATTTCTTCATGCCTTTTTAGTAAATCACAAAACTGACCAAATTCATCATTTTTCTTGCCCCCTTCTAACTTCGCCCGCGGGGGAAGAACTTTAGAGCTTTCTATTGCCGTTTTCGATTTAATCCCTAACTGTACAACCGCATTTGTAATAGCATTAAGCTCCTTTATTACTTCAGCCTTCCTTTCATTAGCCATCGCCCGGTAGTGTTTTATTCCTTCTCTTGAATCTTGCTTTTGGCCAAGATAAACGAAATAAAGGTGCTTTTTGAATGGATAGTCTATGGTTATAGCGCTACTTTTAGGCTCAGGCCATTTTTGATACAGAATAGGGGATTTTGCCGTTGCGCAGGCTATATCATAACCTGACCCACCAAAACACTCGAATTGAATTTGATATGGGTCTACAAGCCCCCTCCTAACTTCCCCCGCAGGGAAAGAACCTAAATTGGAAACATTGCTTGCCCATTGAGCTATAAGTGAAACCAAAGTTGAGCTGCTTCCGAAACCCCATTTTAAATTGAAATCAGATTTAACTTCAACTTCACCACCTTCTCTTAAAAACTCAGGGTTTAATTCTCTGGCTTTTCGTAGAATTTGCTCCAGCTTTTGCCCTACCTTGTTTTGATTGCTTGATTTTAATGTCTTGCAATCAATTTCGGTTTCGAACCAAACATTACCCAAATGATCAAAGCTTCTCCATTCAACTTTAAACTCTAAACTTGAAACTTTAAACTCAAGGCTTTGCCCTTTCTTGGTTGGGAATGCCAGTGAAGTTGCGCCATCGAGCACAAAATATTCACCTGTGAGCATGAGTTTTCCGTGGGCGAAAAATTGAGTTGACAAAATTTAGCCTTTGAGCTTGCCTAATGCGCCACTACGTAACCTATCAAGGTACTCACGAACAGAAGAAAAACTCACCACTTTATCTAGAAAATATTCTTTTGCTTTTTCCGCCTCGTATGCATTAGCTTCAAAATTGGCTAAAATGTTATTCAAATGCATTTTCATGTGCCCTTTTTGAATACCTGAGGTAGTTAAGGCTTTTACAGCACCAAAATTTTGAGCCAAACCAACTGTGGCTACAATTTGCATTAACTCTTTTGCACTTGGTTTTCCTAAAAGCTCAAGAGAACGTTTTGCCAAAGGGTGAATTTTAGTTAGGCCTCCAACCGTACCCACAGCCATTGGGAAATCTAGCCAAAAACGGAAAATTCCGTCTTTTACTTCGGCGTGAGATAAGCTTCGGTATTGTCCATCTTTTGCTGCGTATGTGTGCGCACAAGCTTCAATGGCCCTAAAGTCATTTCCTGTGGCTAAAATCACGGCATCAATTCCGTTGAATATCCCTTTATTGTGAGTAGTAGCTCTATATGGATCTATCTCGGCTATTCTTACTGCTTGGGTAAATTTTTCGGCAAACTTTTCAGGAGCCATGCCTTCAATAGTTCCTAATTCTTCTACTGGGCAGCTTACTTCTGCTCTCACCAAACTCTCAGGAGTAAAGTTTGAGAGTATGCACATAATAACTTCGCTCGATTTTTCATTTTCGGCGAAGGCTTGATTTTCATTTATAAATTTTGGTAATAGCTTACCAAATTCTTCAAGGCAAGAATTGATAAAATTAGCCCCCATAGAATCGCAAGTCTCAAAACTCGACCTTAACTGGTATAGATTCTCTTCTTGATCAGTAAAATCAACCAACTCTATATCAGTAATTCCACCACCACGCTTTTCCATGTTTTCAGTGATTGACTTTACTCCTTCAATCAACTGATTTTTTAACTTAGGCATAAAAGCTCTCAACTTTTCAGTTGAACCATTCCACTTAAAGTGTACTTGGCCTATTTTGGTGGTTGACAATACTGTGGTTTTAAACCCACCTTTATCAAGCCAAAATTTGGCAGCTTTTGATGCCGCTGCTACTACCGAACTCTCTTCAATAACCATTGGTATAATGTGCATTTTACCATTGATTAAAAAGTTTGGAGCAACACCGTACGGCAAATAAAAATTAGTTAGCGTGTTTTCACTTATCTCGTCAAAAACCTTCTGACGGGTTTCATCTTTATGCCAATATTCTGAAAACTCTCTAATTACTTCTCTTGGATTCTCGAACACATTGCTGATTAACCATTCAATCTTTTGTTGCTTGGTAAGCTTTGAAAAGCCGCTAATCGCTTTATTTTTTAATTGCTTTATGTTCATATCATCTATGTCTTGATACGCAAATAAGAATTGGCCACCTTAAGACCATTTACTTGCGAAGTTAAGTACTCAACCAATTTATCGTAATGCCCCTGCGCATGTTTTAAAAGTGCCGATGCCTGACCATAAACCGCATTGAGCTTCGATTTGTTTATTAAATAATAGCCATCTAAGAAGTTTTTTACTCCACCGCTAATAATAAGTTGGGGTGTATTTATTTCAAAATCTTCGTCAAATAATTTATTGGCTATTTCAACCATCTCGTTAGCATCATGACCTATTTGAGCCAACCCTGAGTAGTTTTCTAATGCACTTTCAGAAGCTCTTAACATTTCGAGCAATGCAAAATTGGTTCCCCCATGTGCAGCAAAGTCCACGGCAACAAGTGGCCTTTTAAGCAGCTCTTTCATGCTTGCAGGTCCAAAGCCTTGTCCTACTTCTTTAACTATAAGTTTTAAGTCTGTTTTATCAATCAATTGGTCAATAATCTCAAGCGGCGATTTTGTAAACCTATCACCTTCAGGCTGCAGCCACTCTTGCATTGGATTTACATGCACTATTAATCCATCGGCTTGCAGGCGGTTAACGAGATCAATTATTTCTTGTTGTTTGCCATCTGTTAAAAGATGTTCAAGTTGTGCTATACCCAAATTGGCATAAAAAGGCAGCTTATCTCCAATAAGCGGACGCAGATTAAAGTCATCAAATCTGTCATTCGATTCTAACAAAGGTCTGCAAGAACCTAAGCCCATTCCCATGCCAAATTCGGCACAAGCTCGTGCCAAATTGTGATTTATTTTGTGTGCCTTTTCGGTTCCACCAGTCATGCTACTTACCCAAATTGGGGCACCCATTTTTTTACCGTCAAAATTATATTCTGGCAAAACACGCTCATGTCCCGATAACATGGGTTCATAATAGAACCTAGAATCTATACTTGATTTATCGGTTTGCGATTTGAATGCTAGTTCAATGTGATCAGACTTACGGTCCAATAGTTCGTTTTTAGAGCCTTTCAATGCTGGGCTTGCGATTTTGACTGTCAAAGATGCTGCAATTTGTGAATTAACAACATTTGTATGGAATTGTTTTAGTGAGATGTATTGATGAAACCTAAAAACAGTTTTAAAAATGGGCGAACGCTTGCATGATTTTGGGGTGTTTATGAAGCCCTTGTTGAATGAAAGTCCTGTATGCCGTTTTGAAGCTCCAGCTTCAAAATGAGATAACCGTAAGGCGCTCCTGCGCTGATGGATATGCGGCGCAGGAGCGCCTTG
>JBMYOR010000075.1:0-9038 GCA_049599535.1 Bacteroidia bacterium
GCACAATCTGATATTAAAAGCTTGAGCAGTAAATATTTCGATGTAGCCATTTCAAACTCAGGCTCCCTTTTTTGGGATCAGGTAAGTTCTTCAACCTACAAAATACCAAAGGGTAGTGCTTCGGCGCCCATATTTACTTCGGGCATTTGGCTTGGTGGTTATAACTCAAAAAACCAAGTGGTAGTTGCGGCTCAAACTTATAGACAAAAAGGTCAAACAGAATTTGTTGCTGCTCCTGTTGGTACTGGGGCAGTAAATAGCAAATACGATAAAGTTTGGCTACTTTCAAAAAAGATGATTGAAAGTCATATAGAAGACCCAACAGACCCGCCAAGTGAGATTTTGAGCTGGCCAGCCCACGGCGATTCGGATAATGGAGAAGCAAATGATTTAGCACCATTTGTTGACGTAAATAGCAATGGCATTTATGAGCCTGTTTTGGGTGATTACCCATTGATATTAGGCACTCAGGCTGCATATTTTATATTATCAGAAGCTGACGACAAAAAATATTCAAATGCCGAGCATGGCGGTTTTGAAATACATTGTATGGCCTATATAAATGATAATGACACCAGCGCCGCTGTTAACAGAACTCTATTTTTAGATTACAAGGTATTTAATAGGAGTGGAGAAGATTACCACGATTTTTACATTAGTGAATTTAACGATTATGATATTGGTTACGGATTAGATGATTTAATTGGCTGTAATCAAGACCTAAATTGCTCATTTGCGTATAATGGTGATGACTTTGACGACGGGGTTACGGGCTACGGAAGTAATGTGCCTGCATTTGCATGTGTTTTTTTAAATAAAAACCTTGATGCCCACGTGCTTATTGAAGATGATGATATAATTGCGCCATCAGCTAATAAAATTTATTCATTAATTAGTGATAAGGGTAAGTTTGATTATAACGGAAATCCATATAAAGGGACTGGGTTGTTAGATTCGAATCCATCTGACCGTAAATCGATTTCATCTTCGTTCATCGGCGATTTTAAAGCGGGTGAAAAAATATGTTTTAATATGGCCTTTGTTTTTGGACAATCGGCCGATGTTAAAAATTCGGTGAGAGCACTTTTTAACAAAATTAGATCTGTTAAAAGCTATGCCGATTTAAATCAGGGTAATTGCTTTGATGGTTACAATACATTAAAACCCAATAGTGGTGTTTTAAACCTTGAACTTACTACAGGTTATAATGGTATTAAAGTGCTTTCTGATTATTATTCAGGTGAAATCAATTTATACAGCATTTCAGGTAAAAAAGTGTACTCAAACTATTTTACCAAAAATGAGTGGCTCAGCCATCAACTAAATCCAGGAATATATATTGCTGAAATTTTGGTGGTAAAAGGAGGTAATAAAGTTAGCAGAATCACCAAAATTGTAATTGATTAAAAGTTGATTGAGAAAATAGTTTAAGAAGCTATTACAACAAGCCGTAGGAGTAACAACTATTTAGGTGTATTGCCAAGAGTAGCCTATCATTTCTCATCTTTGTGCGCAAATGCCATTTATTTTAAGAGTAATTCTGCTACCAATAGCACCTTTTTGGTGGCTTTTTGCGGTGCTTAAAAGGTTTGTTTACGGTGTAGAATTAAAAAGGAGATACCAGAGTGCGTTAACGACAATGGTTGTAGGTAACTTAAGCTTAGGTGGCACAGGAAAAACACCGTTTTCGATTTATTTGGTTCAAAAACTAATAAGTAAAGGTTTTAATGTAGCTTACTTAAGCAGAGGATACGGTCGTAACACCAAAGGCTTGGTGAAGGTAGAAAACAGTAGCGGTAGTAATAAAGTAGGAGACGAGGCTTTAATGGTTAAACGGCGGTTTCCTGAAGTTGATGTGGTGGTTTGTGAAAACCGAAAAGAAGGGCTCGCTCATTTAGAAAAGTCGAGTTTATGTAGCGTAGTAGTTATGGATGATGCTTACCAACATTTGGGTATAAAGGCCAACCATTATTTTTTACTAAGCACGTTTAAAAAGCCGTTTTACAAAGATTTTATATTTCCTATTGGCAATCTTAGGGAACCCATTAGGTACGCATCAATTGCTAATACTATTGTAATTACCAAAAGTCCAAACAATGTTAACCATATTGAGAAAAGGGCGATAGCCAACAAAATTGAAGGCAGTGTTAAAAAAGACTGCTTTTTTACATCAATTGAATATAATAAGGATTTGGTTGGAGTATATAAAAATGAAAATTTTGTGTTAAACCAAGGTGTTTTGGCCATTGTGGTTACGGGCATTGCCGCAGCTAGTGCATTTATCAATAAAATTTCTGAAGTGCTTAAAGTAGAAACCTTTATTGAATTTGCCGATCACCACTCGTTCTCGAAAAAAGATTTAGATAAAATTAATAATACTTACACATCAGCGCTAAAACACGCAAACGTTAATAAATACGAGCTAATTATTCTTACAACTGAGAAAGATGCCGCCCGTTTACAAACTTTAGAAGCCAAAAAGGCAATAGGCCATTTACCTTTGTTTTATTGGCCAATAAATCTTGCAGTAACCGCAAGATTAGATCATGAAATTGATAAAATTATTGAGTTAAAATGCTACAACAGATAAAAGAAGCCGCCGAGTTTATTCAATCAAAAACCACAATCATACCGCAATTCGGAATTATTCTGGGAACGGGCCTTGGAGCCCTGGCAGCTGAAATTAAAATTCACGATACAATTTCTTATACCGAGATACCACATTTTCCGGTTTCAACAGTTGAAAGCCATAGCGGTAGATTATTGCTTGGTACGCTTGAAGGAAAACAAGTGGTTGTAATGCAAGGTCGTTTTCATTATTATGAGGGCTACAGTTTACAGCAAGTAACTTTTCCGGTACGCGTAATGAAAGCGCTTGGAATTGAAAAGCTTTTTATTTCAAATGCTTGTGGTGCCCTAAATCCAGATATGAAGAAAGGGGATTTAATGGTTTTAAATGATCATATAAATCTTTTGCCAGACAACCCCTTACGTGGTAAAAATTATGATGAATTGGGGCCGCGTTTTCCTGATATGAGCCAACCCTATGACAAAAAACTCATTGCTTTGGCTATGGAAAAAGCTAAGGATATTGATATTAACGTGCATGAGGGGGTATATGCAGTGGTTACAGGCCCAAATCTTGAAACAAGTGCCGAGTATAATTATTTAAGAATAATTGGTGGAGATGTGGTTGGAATGTCAACCGTGCCAGAAGCACTAGTGGCCGTACACGCCGGAATACCAGTAATGGCAATCTCAGTAATTACTGACGAAGGGTACTTAAAACCACTACCACAAGTAACCGTGGCCGAGGTAATAGCCGTGGCAGGCAAGGCAGAACCCAAAATGACCGAACTAATTAAGCGCGTAATTGCTTCATTATAATATGCGTCAATTAATTTTTGGAATACTAGTAATGTTGGTTGGGCAAAATTTAGTAGCCCAAGATTTTGAATTAGAACTTGTTGGGCAATGGAGTAACGATAGCCTAAGAGACTATAAGGGACAGATTTTTAATGATATTTGGGGATGGGAAGATGATTTTGGTAGAGAATACGTGATTATGGGGTCAATTGATTCAACCTATTTTATCGATGTTACTTTTCCTGAAAACCCCGTAATATGCGATGTAGAAGCAGGTAAAGATGATACCTGTATTCACCGCGACTATAAAACTTATGGTAACTACTGCTATGCAGTGGCTGACGAAGGACAATCGTCTTTACAAATATTCGACCTTAGTTATTTGCCCGATTCGGTTCATAAAGTATATGATAGCGATGAGTTAACTCGTTTGAGTCACAATATTTTTATAGATGATGGCAAGGCTTTTTTAGCTACCAATTGGCACAAAAAATGGGGCAGAATACCAATGACTATTTTGGATATTACCGAAAATCCCGAGGAACCATTTGCTACTAATCATTTGCCACAATTAAAAATTGAAGATGATGTTGTTTTTAATCATGTGCATGATGTATTTGTGAGAGATAATATTGCCTATTGTAGCAACGGTTCTGGAGGCTTATTTCTTTACGATATTGGTCAAAAGGATGCCAATGGGCTTAAACTAGTGGGGCAATTAACCGAATATATAGACCAAGGTTATAACCACGCCAGTTGGTTAACTGATGATGATGATTATTTGATCATGGCCGATGAAACTCATGGTATGAGGCTTAAAATGGTAGATGTTAAAGATTTTTCGCAACTTCAAGTAGTTTCTACTTTCGGAAGCAATGCCGAATTGGGTAGTATTCCACATAATCCATTTGTAGTTGGCGATAAGTGTTTTGTCTCCTATTACCATGATGGTTTGGTGGTGTTTGATATTTCGAACCCTGAGGATATTTATATAGCAGATGCTTTTGATACCTATCCTACCAATGGCGATTCAATTTACAGCGGATACGAAGGTTGTTGGGGAGTTTACCCTTTTTTTAAATCGGGCCTTATTGCTGCAAGTGATATGAGTTTTGGCCTTTTTTTATTTAAGACAAAAAACTGGGATAACCCTTTGGTAAACAATCTTGAAACACCAAGCCTGTTACATGTTCGCTTAAACAACAATGTAATTGATGTTCAATTTAATGATGCTTATGATGGTCAAATTGATGTAAAAGTATTTTCAATTAAAGGGCAATTGCAACAACAGTATTCACAAGGTTTTAGCGGTAGATACTACAAGCAAAATATTACACCACTATCAAATGGAGTGTATGTTGTAGTTGTTGAAACTGAATTTGGCACTGAAATCCTTAAATCTGTAAAGTATGAAAAATAGTGCTTTTGTATTTGTGTTGTTGTTTAACAGCACATTGGTTTTTGGGCAAAATTTTGGGCTAGATTCACTATCAACTTGGAAAAGAGAAGGGCTGCCTGAAATAGATAAAGAAATTTTTAATGATATATGGGGTTGGCATGATGGAAACGGAAGGGAGTATGCCATTATGGGTAGTCTTGATTCAGTTTACTTTATTGAAGTTACCGATCCGAAAAAGCCTGTATTGAGAGATGTTAAAGCAGGAAAATCGAGATATGCTATACATCGTGATTTTAAAACCTATAAAAACTATTGCTATGCAGTAGCTGACGAAGGGCAGGCATCATTGCAAATATTTGATTTAAGTTATTTGCCAGATTCTGTGAGTAAGGTTTACGATGATAACGAGCACTGCGAAAAAGTTCATAATATTTTTATTGAGCAAAACAAGCTGTACTTGGGTACATGTAGGCCTGTAACTGGGGGCGTTGTGCCTATGCGCGTTTTGCTATTAGAAAACCCTGAAAAGCCTACCTTATTGTGCGATGTTTATGGTCCTAAAATTGGGGGTAATTCTTTATTTAAGGAAGTGCACGATTTATACGTTAAAAACGATACGGTTTATTGTTCAACAGGTAATGACGGGTTGTTTACAGTTGCATACCAAAAAGATAGTACGCTTAAAAAAAATACAGATAGCAGTTGGTATGAGTATACGCACAATTACGACCTTGTACAATGGGGAGCTATTGTGAGTTACCCAAGCCAAGGTTATAATCATTCATCTTGGATGACCCAAGATTCGCGATACATGGTAATGGCAGATGAAACCCACGGGGCCAAACTTAAAATGCTTGAATTTACCTGGACCGATGTGCCCGAAGTATTAAGCACCTTTGGATCGAGAAGTAATGAAGGGTCAATACCGCACAATGTTTTTATACATAAAAAAAAGGTATACGTATCTTATTATCATCAAGGGGTTTTGGTTTATGATATTGAAAATCCTAGTTACCCCCAAAATATTGCACATTGGGATACCTATCCTGATAATATTGAGTTTAGCGGAATGTATGGTTGTTGGGGAATTTATCCTTTTTTACCGTCGGGTAATATAATTGCGAGTGATCAGATTTATGGTTTGTTTGTTTTAAACCTTAAAACATCTGTAAGTGAGCATGCATTACAAAGCAATATTGAAGTTTTCCCCAATCCTACTGATGGTGAAGGCTTTAATGTGAGCGTTTTTTCGGGTGAAGACTCAATACAAAAAATCAATATTTTTAATATCAACGGAAAGCTCGTTTACAGTGTGAACAATTGCCAATCAGAACTATATATTCACAAAAATGACTTAGGCGGTAGCGGGGTTTATGTGCTTAAAGCGTGGAGTAAGGGGCAATTTGCAACAAAGAAAATAATTTTTAAGTAGGTTAAATGCCTGATATAGAGTGTAAAGGCTGTTTTAAAAACATTGCAAATCAAGTTGCTTTTTTAAATTAAAATTGGTCTATCTTTGCACCCGAATTTTTGGCGGAATAAAATAAAGAATATTCAATGCAAAACATTGGTAAAGTTGCTCAGGTAATTGGTCCGGTTGTGGACGTAAGTTTCTCTGCCGAGAACGCTAGATTACCTAAGATTTTCAACTCACTAACCATCAACCGAGATAACGGTGAAAAATTGATTCTTGAAGTACAACAACACCTAGGAGAAGACATGGTACGTGCCGTTGCAATGGATGCTACCGAGGGTCTTATGCGTGGAGTTGATGTAATTGATGATGAACAGCCTATTGCTGTTCCAACTGGCGAAGCAATTCGTGGTAGATTATTTAACGTAGTTGGAGATGCAATTGACGGAATCGGTAAAGTAGAAAATGACGGTACAAGGGCTATACACCAGTCACCGCCAAAATTTGAAGATTTATCAACTGCAACAGAACCCCTTTGGACAGGTATTAAAGTAATTGATTTGCTTGAACCTTATGCAAAAGGTGGTAAAATTGGATTGTTTGGTGGAGCCGGTGTAGGTAAAACTGTATTGATTCAAGAGCTAATTAACAATATTGCAAAAGCTTACGACGGTATTTCAGTATTTGCTGGTGTGGGTGAGCGTACTCGTGAAGGTAATGATTTGTTGCGTGAGATGATTGAATCTGGAATTGTAACCTACGGAGATGCCTTTATGGAGTCTATGGAATCCGGTGGTTGGGATTTGAGCAAAGTTGATGGAGAAGCTTTAAAAAGCTCAAAAGCAACTTTCGTATTTGGTCAAATGAACGAACCTCCAGGTGCTCGTGCTCGTGTGGCACTTTCAGGTCTTGCTTTTGCAGAGTATTATAGAGATGGAGATGAAGAGTCAGGCGGTAGAGATATTTTGTTCTTTATTGATAATATTTTCCGATTTACCCAAGCAGGTTCTGAAGTTTCGGCACTTTTAGGCCGTATGCCTTCAGCTGTAGGTTACCAACCAACACTTGCAACAGAAATGGGTTTAATGCAAGAGCGTATTACATCAACCAAGCGTGGCTCAATTACATCGGTACAAGCGGTGTATGTACCTGCTGATGATTTAACTGACCCTGCTCCTGCAACCACATTTGCTCACTTAGATGCAACAACGGTACTTTCTCGTAAAATTGCATCATTGGGTATTTATCCAGCGGTAGATCCACTAGATTCTACATCAAGAATTTTAACGCCTGATGTAATTGGTAACGAACATTATAAGTGTGCTCAAGATGTAAAAATGATTTTGCAGCGTTATAATGAGTTACTTGATATTATTGCCATTTTGGGTATGGATGAATTGAGCGAGGATGATAAGTTAGTAGTATCACGAGCTCGTAGAATTCAAAGATTCCTATCTCAACCATTCCACGTGGCTGAGCAATTTACAGGTCTTAAAGGTGTGCTTGTTTCTATTGAAGATACCATTAAAGGGTTTAATATGATTTTAGATGGTGAGATGGATGAGTACCCAGAAGCTGCCTTTAACTTAAAAGGTAACATTGAAGATGTAAAAGAAGCTGGTAAGAAAATGTTGGCTGAAGCTGCAAACGCTTAATTTTTAGCATTATGCAAATTGAAATAATATCACCTGAATCTAAACTATATCAAGGCGAAGCTGAATCAGTTATTCTGCCGGGTTCAAAAGGTCAGTTTCAGGTGTTAAAAGGGCACGCCCCCATAATGAGTAATCTTGATGCAGGTACTGTAAAAGTGAAAACTGCTAAAGGAGAAGAAAAATTCGAAGTAAATGGAGGTGTTGTTGAAGTTAATCAAGACAAAATCATTGTCTTAGTATAATAAAGATTGCTTTGCAAATCTGTTAAAGCCTCTTCTATTTTGAAGGGGCTTTTTTTATGCCAAGTCTCTAGTAATTTTCCACCCAACATATTTCAATATCTATTCAATCAGAGTTATCGACTGAGCTCCACTTTTAGTGTATTTTAATTCAAAAATGTAGGCGTAGTCGCTTTCAATCATTACCAGCATACATTTTAAGGTTGCTTCTTTTTTATCCTTATTGTAGGCCAAAAAATCAACAAGGCTTAAATAAGACCTTTGCAAGAAGTCTTTATCTTCAATCAAGTATTCAAAGTCTTCTTTCTGTATTCTTTGTGAAAATAAAACTGAATCACCTTTTAGCAGGTTTATATTACAAGCAAAATCTCTAAAGTGGATAATTTCTTTAGTATCTCCGAATTCAAATGCTACTTCAAAACCTTGGTTTAACGAGTATCTTTTAATATTGAGTTTTAAATTATTAACTGAGTCAATTATAGTATCAGTTGATTTTTCGAAATACTTGGCAGGTTGGTATCTAAAATTTGTGTTTAGAGAATCTAAAGTATTGCTTTGTTCTAATAATTTGTTGCTTTTAGAGTTACAATTGGTTAGTATAAAAACAGCGGTGATTAAAACAAAAATATTTTGAGCCATATAAGTTATTTAGCCAGCCATGTGGGGTTAATATTATTATTGGGCTTTATTAGCGAACATAAAAACGGCAGAAAAAAGTAATTTATATGTAACTCAAAATCGAACTATTATTATTCAATTGGACCTATTTCGAATTTAAATTTAATGTCAAGTTCGTTTTCAAGCAATTGGTCAGATCTGATATAACTTACTCTATAAACTGATAAAACCTGTTTTGCCACCTTCTTAAAAATTCCTTCAAGGTCTTGAGGGGTTTTAGCAATTACCATATTTGAATTATTGCTCGAAATAGATTGTAGGTCGCTTTTTTCAAAATCTTTGCCTTC
>JBMYOR010000076.1:0-8963 GCA_049599535.1 Bacteroidia bacterium
AAACAATAATTTAGAACAAAATATGTTACTAAAGCAACGAAAGATTCTATTAGCGCGTTTAGTTTTCTAAAAAAAAGCTAATTTTCGTTCTTATTTTAACCTTAATGAAAAAAGTACTTTTTCTTGTTATTTTATTAAGCACTTTTAGTGCTTTTGCTCAAACTGATTCAGCAACGGTAAATGATACTGAAATAGCCCATAAGTGGAGGCTGAGTATACCTTACATAGTTCCAGATGAGATAATCTTTGGCTATGGACATCGAACAAGTATTCAAATGGTTGAATTTCATTTAAAGCACAACCTAGATGAGAAAAACATCATCGGGTTAAAGTTTGCCACTTGGCGATTATTTCAACCCATGGGTATCACTTGGTGGGATGGCGTAGTGGATAAAATAGAATCTGGAACTGAGTATTACGATGGGTTCTTAAGAGAAACTGGAATTGGCATCTCATACCAACGCATGCTTTGGAAAGGGCTTTTTGCCTCTATTGAAGTGCTTCCGCAACTTCAAACCTATACGGATCTAAACGGTAACAAAATTAAACACGGTTTTAAATTATATAACTCGTATCACTTAGGCTATCATTTCGCATTTGGTAAGAAAAAACGGTTTTTCCTAGAACCACAGGTTCATATTAACCATTGGATGTTTGATAATAATTCTCCTGTAGGGTTTAAAGAGTTTGATGACAAATATGGAAACGTATTTCTTTTTGAGCCTAACCTTTACATTGGCTGGAAATTTTAAACCAAAGCCTGACAAGCCAGGAAGCGCCATTCTTGTCTTGTCAGGCTCTAATAAAAACAATAATTATGAAGTACAAATTTCAAAGGAGAGTAAAAAATATATTCCAAAATGCAATGGTCATCCCAACCATTATAATTGTTCTAATATTCGTATCATGTAAACAAGAGCCTAAGCAGCTATTAAAAAACACGGAAAGTGATTTAATAACGAAAATTAATGCTGTTCAAGAACAAATAATGGCACAAGGAAATATTACAGAAGCTGAAGAACAAGCTTTATCAAGTTTATGCAGCATTGTGTCTCATGACGACGGCTTAGCAACTTATACTACTGACAATAGCGTGATATTAAAAGATGTAGAAATAGCGCCAGTGTATAATGGTTGCGAAGATCTCTCACTAGAAGAAACAAGAACGTGTTTTAAAGAGAAAATATCGGCATTTATTGGTCGAGAGTTTGACTTGAGCGTTTTGAAAAGTTTAAATCTTTCAGAGCCAAAAACGGTAGATGCATTCTTTATAATCAATCAAAACGGAGATTTAACCGGCATGAAAGTGAGAGATGCAGAAGTAAGCGTTCAAGCAGAAATCTTAAGAGTGCTTAGAAAAATACCAGTGATGAAACCTGCTACTCAGAATGGAGAAAGTGCTTCTGTATTATGTTCTCTCATAGTTACTTATGGAGATAATGTAGAAGTTGATTTTGTTTACATTCCTGAAAGACCTGATTAATCTTTGATAAATCTAAGCAGCCAACACTAAGTTTTCCAATAATTGATATTCGGTAGTTCGGTTTCGTTTGCAGCTCGCATTTCGTTTTTTTCTCAACGGACGACAGATATTCGCTCCGCAATACCGTATATTTCATACCAAAAAACCGTAATAAGAATTAAAAATTTGTCATGAATTTCAACCAGATTAAAGAACGAACAAGACCCTTGGTCAACAAAGTGTCTCCTATATCAGAAGGCTCATTAGATCTGATCAGTGACTTGATTTTAGTTGAAGTTTATGAAAAAGGAGATGTATTTATTGATCAAGGAAAAAACAACAACAAGGAATACTTTGTTTACGAAGGTGTCTGCCGGAGCTTTTTGTTAAGCCCTGAAGGTGATGAAGTAACCATATCTTATTTTCTTGAAGGCGGTGTACTCTCGCCGAATAAAACCAGAACAGCCAATCAAAAATCCCACCTCAACTTTCAAGCGCTAACAAAGCTTACCGTAGCTAGTTTAAACGCTGATAAGTTTGAGCAGCTAATGATAAATCACATTGACATTCGCGAGTTTGGAAATATGGTTTTACAAAATGAACTCCTTGCAAAAGTTGAAAAAGAAATAGCGCTCGCATCCCTGAGCGCTAAAGAACGGCTCATTCTTTTTAGAGAAAAATATCACTTTCTTGAAAACCTAATCTCACATGTTGACATTGCGTCCTATTTGGGAATTACAAATATTTCACTCAGCAGACTCCGTAAAGAACTCAGGAATTAAAATACCATCCTTTATCAAATGTTAATGGATACGAAATCCGGCTCATCAACCTTTGTTGTCGAATTAAAAACAAAGAAAGATGAAGAACTTTTTAAGTACCACCTTACAAGGATTTAATGTAAATAAAATTAATCCACTTTGGTATCTCGCAATAGGACTAGTTACTATGGCCCTTACTCACATGACCTTTAGTATTGAAGTAATGGCTTGGGTTTCAAGTGTTCCATTTTTATTATATCTAAGTCTCACAAAAGGCTGGAAGTCAAGGTTAACTTTTTTTCTCGCATTGGTTTTGGCATGGTCATGCGTTGTGGCAAAAATTATTACAGATCCAATTCCATTGGTGCTGGTCTTCCTTTACTCTATCCCAATTAGTTTGTTTCACCTGCCCGGATACTTAATCTGGAGTAGATTTAAAAATCAAAAATATGCGCTGTTTTTATTTCCTGTTATTATGATTATTATGGAATGGATTCAATACACCTTTACCCCTCTTGCCAGTTGGGGAGTAGCTGCATATACCATGCACGATAATGTATCGCTTCTCCAAACAGTATCGTTGTTTGGCTTGGCTGGACTAAGCTTTTTGATTTATTGGGTTAATGTCTCAATTGCTAATATCATTATAAATAGAAACACATCTATATCAACATTGCGGCTCCCGTTAATAATGATTTTTCTTTTCATTTTTTTTGGCTCTATCCGATACGATTTGAGCAAAGCCAATGGCCACGATACTATAACTGTTGCCGCTGTTGGAACAGACTCGGAAGCAAGTGGTTTACCATTGCCTAGTAAGGTAAAAACGGAACAGACTAAAAGGGCATTATTTAAACGAACCAGAACTGCAGCAGAAGGTGGTGCTAAAATAATATCGTGGAACGAAGCGGCAATATTCATAATGCCCGAAGATGAGAAGGAATGGATTATCGCCATAAAGGAACTAGCAGATGATCTCAATATCACATTGGTAGCTTCTTATGTGACACCCATATCGCAATCTCCCTTGAAGTATGAGAACAAGTACCAGTTTATCGATTCGTTAGGAAACATTTCGCATACCTACCTCAAGCATCAACCTGTGCCTGGAGAACCAGCTGTGCAGGGAAAGTCGCCTTTAAAAGTCGCTAATGTAAAAGGAACAAAAGTTGCAGCCGCCATTTGCTATGATTATGATTTTCCGTACCTGGCAAAAGGCTATGGTAAATTAGGAGCAGATATGGTTATGCTTCCGTCAAGTGATTGGAGAGGCATTGACCCTGTTCATACAGAAATGGCCGCCTTTAGAGCAGTTGAGCAAGGTCACTCGGTGCTGCGTTCAACGCGTTTTGGGCTCTCTGCAGCAATCACACCCTACGGCGAAATGGTTTCGCAAATGAGCAGTTTTGACAATAATGATAAAATCATGTATTCACAACTACCCGCCAAAGGTGTCACTACGTTATACTCCTTTATACAAGACAGCTTCGTCTATCTGTGTATTGGATTCTTGCTGTTGTTTATGTTTTTTTCGACTCGATTAAAAAATAAATCAAAACCTACATCAATAGATAATTAATTTCAATAGAAATATAATAGTATTTCTCGTTACAACAAACCTACTCTGCATTAAAACGCAGTATAGCCTAAAATTTGATTTGAACTATTAATAATAATAAAAACCATGAAGAAATTCATATTTTCACTTCTAATCCTTTTTCCCTTATTAAACTTTGCTCAAGGCTTTGAACAAACAGTAAGAGGTAAGGTTGTAGATGCTGATACCAAGCAACCTTTAATTGGTGCCACAATTGCGGTTTTAAACGCTAATCTAGGCGCTGCAACTGATGTTAACGGTGAGTTTATACTCGTAGAAGTACCTACCGGAAGAATCAGTCTTCAAGTTAGTTATGTTTCATATGAGAGTCAAATACTTTCAAATATTGAGCTAACAACCGCCAAAGAACTTGTACTTGAAATAGCATTAACCGAGAAGGTTTTTAAAGGAGATGAAGTTATAATTAGCGCCAAAACAAATAAGTCAAAAACCAATAATGAGATTGCGACCGTAAGTGCCAGACAATTTACCATTGAAGAAAGCCAGCGTTTTGCAGGCGCTCGAAACGACGTAAGCAGGATGGCTGCAAATTTTGCAGGTGTGCAAGCAAGTAATGATCAGGCCAACGATATTGTAATTAGAGGAAACTCCCCAAATACCCTACTTTGGAGACTTGAAGGAATTGATATTCCAAATCCAAATCATTTTGGTGATTATGGAAGCACAGGCGGGCCGGTGAGTATGCTCAACAACAACGTATTGGCCAATTCTGACTTTTTAACTGGAGCATTCCCTGCAGGATATGGAAATACCATTTCAGGGGTTTTTGACCTGCAAATGAGAAAAGGAAACAACCAAAGGCATGAATTTTTAGGCCAAGTGGGTTTTAATGGATTTGAGTTTGGTGCCGAAGGACCATTGAAAAAAGGCGGCGCATCATATATGATAAATGCACGCTATTCAACTCTAGAAGTCATGCAAAATCTGGGTGTAGATTTAGGTACAGGTACCGCAGTGCCACGCTATAAAGACCTTACGTTTAAGTTGTTTTTCCCGGTGAGCAACAAGGCGAATCTCTCTGTTTTTGGAATTGGTGGAACGAGCAGTATTGATTTTGTAAATAGTGAACTTGATAGCCTTGAGCAAGGTGATTTATGGAGTGCTTCAACTCAAAACATTTACGATGCCACTAAAATGGGTGTAGTTGGTGCAAGTTATAACCAACTAATAGGTAACAAATCCTACTTAAAAACGGTGGTGGCATTAACTACACAATCAAATACCGATGTGGTAGATTCAGTTGCGCCAAACACAAGAGAAGTTTATGAGTTTTATAAGCAAGATTTTCATAATACAACCTTTAATATTCATTCGTTTTTCAATCAAAAAATAAACGCTAGAAATACAGTAAGGCTTGGTGTAAATGCAAACCATAAGATTTTTGACATTAAGGATAGCGTTTACAGAAACCACAGCAACGAGTATTTGGTACTAACAAATTCAAACGGCAACACCGGTTTGGCCCAAGCCTATTTCAATGTCAACCACAAGTTTTCTGATGTATTTCAAATGAACCTTGGCGCCAATTACCAATGGCTTCTTTTAAATGATAAACAGATGCTAGAACCAAGGCTAAACCTAAAATATGATTTTGGAGAAAAATCAAGCTTGAACTTTGGTTATGGCTTGCACTCCTACATGGCACCACTCAACTTCTTTTTTGTGGAAGAAAAGCAAGCCGACGGCTCATACGCGAAGCCGAATACAGATCTTAATTTTATGAAAAGTCACCATTTTGTTTTAGGTTATAATCAAACGTTAAACCGTGGTTATAATTTAAAGGTAGAAGCTTATTATCAAAATATATTTAGCTCTATAATAGGCACGGGGAGTACTCCTACTTTCTCCATGATCAACATGGCTTCATTTGATTTTAGTGCACCTGATAGCTTGGTAAATGGTGGCAGTGGAACCAATTATGGTCTAGAACTAACGGTAGAAAAATACATGACCAAAGGATTTTATATGTTGGCCACTGCTTCCTTATTCCAAAGTACATTCACTCCGCAAAATGGAAAGACTTACAACACTAAGTTTAACAATAACTATGTAATTAATGCGCTTGGGGGGAAAGAGTGGAAGTTACCATCAAAAGAAGGCGCTAAATTCAAATCTTCAATAACTCTTGATTTTAGTTCTACTATAGCAGGCGGTCAGCGCTATACACCAATTGATATTGAAGCATCTAAGCAGGCCAATGAAGCCGTTTATGATGAATTAATGCCTTATGAGCAGCAGTTTAATGCTTATAAGAGATTTGACCTACGAATTGCCTACCGAATGACTGGAAAAAAGATTGTGCAAGAATGGGCCTTTGACATCCAAAACATAACTAATGAGCAAAACGCACTTTTGCAGCGCTATAACGCATCAGCTCAAAGGGTTGATGTTTCTAATCAATTGGGTAGGATGCCTATGATGCAATACAGAATTCAGTTTTAATGAAATTGATTCTTGGTCTTTATCCACCTGTGGCTTTAAAATACATTAGAAACGTATCTGAAGCTCCGTATTTGCCCCATCCCTAACCCTTCCCCAGCTGGGAAGGGAACTCTTCCTTCTCCGCCCGCTGGCGGAAAGTTAAAAGGGGCAAACAATTGCGCTAGAGCAAAAAACGCTTTATCATCATAAGATTGAAAATTGAATGACTGAAACGACAACCAACCGCCAGCATTTAACTATAAAAAGAGGAATACTGGCTCTCGTCATCATGTACGCAAGTCAGCTTATTGCAGGAACAGCAATCTCTTATGCGTTTAAGCTGTTTGAGCCAACCAACCAGATTCCTCTTGAAATTATAGGATTAGCTTCTACTTTACTCAGCGGAATGATGGTATTAACTTTCTTTTGGTGGGATATCCGTAGATCGGGTAAGCCTTTCTATCCTGAGGTTGGGCTTCAACCAAGTAGGTTTAGAAAAAGTAAAGGCCTTTTATTAGTAATAGCCGCCTTGTTCTCGACACATTTTTTAGCCTGGATCTATAGATCGGTAATCCTGCCTGCCTTTGGCTACGAAGGAATCATTGGCGGTGGCTCCAAGATGTTTAACTTCATCCAAACTAATGGAGGAGTACTTGACATGTCCGGTTTTTTATTGTTGGCACTCCTTGTTGGACCTGTTATGGAAGAGTTTGTATTTAGGGGGTAGTTGCAGTCTTCGTTATCCAAAAAAATGCCTGCATGGGTGGCTATATTAATAACTTCTATCGTTTTTACTATTGGCCATTGCCCCATGATATTATGGCCCATGTATTTTCTGTATAGTGCTACTTGGGGTTGGATCTTGTTACGCACGGGCTCATTAAAAATAGCAATCTTCATTCATATTCTAAGCAACTTGTTTTATGCGGTTGTGGGCTTTGCAGGGTGGGATATTCTTGCCTGATTTGGCTTTGGAACAGCTAAGGTTAATTGCTTTCTACGGAAGCAAAAAAGCTCATTTCTAAGAATAGCCTAATAGGCGTATCGGCAATGATGCTATAAGACATTTCGATGGAATCCCGAACAAGTTCGGGACACGGTGAATTCCATCGTTTCTGATCAGTAACGAGCGATTTCAATCGCTCGCACTAAGGATGAAATAAGCGAATAAATCAATTTTTGAATTTATGGTACAGCTCCCGATACCCCTATAGCCTTTATAAGTAAAAAGGGTTCATGCAAAATTTACCGCTAAAGACGATGTAGTTTTTCCGGGTTAAAAAATGAAGAGAAATAACATACTTACACAAAATGCTTTGGAAACAAGGCCCTGTAGTTCTTTTTGGCACTTTGGGTAAAATACGGATAGAGCATAGCCATTAGATGATTCGTTTCATTTTCAATGTATTGGGTATCAATCTTTTTATCATAAATAAGTGAGTTGTAAAGCCAAGTATTGCTATAACCAATCATCCTTTCAATTAACAGATCGCGTTCCAAGGCAAATTCAAAAGGCTGCAAAATATCCTTCTCATTTAAGTAGTTGAATAAGAACACATAGCCTTCAAAACGCTTGTTATAAACCTTATCGTAGTGAGACTTTATCTTATCACTTTGGCGCAGCAAATTGTATAGATCAGTCCAAAAAAAGCGATATTCTATCATTCGGCTTAAGCTATTAAACATGTCGTCTTTTATAGTCTGTAAGGTAATCTGGGTTGTGCCCAGTTGCTCTACCCTATTGTCAAAGGCTTCCACCATTTCAAAATAAAGCGCTTCCAAAATGTCTTCTCTTTTCTTGAAATGATAGTTCAAATTGCCTGAGCTCATTTTCAACTCATTGGCTATCATCCGTATGGTTACTTCGCTAAAGCCTTTACGGTTAAAAAGCTTTCTGGAGGTGTCTAGTATTTTGGCTTTCGTTTTGCTCATTAGTAAACTTGTCCTATTTTAGAAACTTTTAGTAAATTTGTCCTAATATATGAAAGCCAAAGAGAATACGCTCCTTTTGTTAATGCTTCTAAGCATTTTTAATTGTGCTACGGCTCAAAAACCACAAGAAATGAAATCATTATTTAAGTCAGAAGAAGGTAAAAAAGAGATCATTGATCTATACGAACAAAAGCTTGAGAGCTTGGAAATAGCAAGCGAATACCTGAGCGTGCCTACAAGTTTTGGCCCTACCAATATCATTGTTAGCGGAGATCCAAACAACCCTCCTATTGTATTGGTACATGGGTCAAATGGCTGTGCGCCCATTGCGCTTGAAACCTACCCTAATTTGCATAAAAGTTATCGTGTATATGCTGTTGATGTTTTGGCACAACCCAATAAAAGTGCTGAAACGCGCTTGAGCATGAAAGATGAATCTTATGGGCAGTGGATGAATGAAATTTTTACTGAATTGAACCTAGAAGATGTTACCATGGCAGGTTTTTCATTTGGCGGCTTGGTGATTTTAAAAACACTTGAATATGACGAAACACGTGTAAAAGAAGTGTTTCTTTCTGCACCGGCCTATATAGCAAACGGCAATCCTTTAAGGGCAATGTTCAAAATGTTTTTGCCTATGAAACGCTATATGAAAACTGAAGACCCAAAATATGTAGATAAATTTTTAGCCGAAATATTTACCGAAAAAGACGAATTTGCCAATGCCTACTTGTCAAAGGTTTTCATAGCCTTTGAAATGGATTTTACG